>CAIXCO010000092.1 GCA_903917955.1 uncultured Chlorobiaceae bacterium
ATGGCGTCTAACCGAAGCGTTTGCTGGAGTTTGTTGGGATTATTTGTGGTGCCATTCTTTTTAATCATAATCTCACAGTGTTCCTGCGTTCTGCTCAGGAACACCCTGTCTACCATGCTTTTAAATACCGTGAGGTCTCGATAGTCAATAAAGCTTTCAAAACGGGACCCCAACAGACGCGAACGCTCAAGAGAGAGCATTCTGGCTATGGTAAGATTGGCCTCCCGTATCGTGCCGTCTCGGGCAAGCGTCAGATAGCCGATCGGCGCAAAATCGTAGAGACTGATGTAGCGCTTATGTTCCCTCTCGATTTCATCCCTTGAATTTTGAAGCTCTTCATTCTGCATCTCAAGCTCAATCTGGTGAATCGAGAACTCTTGCACCATACGCTGCAACTCTTCATTCGAGCGGAGAAAATCAGGAGTGACATCTCTTTTTTTCAGCCGCTCCTCAGCACGCCTCCGTAACTCAGAGAGGCCTAAAGGATGAGAATTATCATTTTTCATGATAGTATCCATGACAAAGATTTACAGGAAACAGTCGCCTGTAGGTAAAGCCATTTCGCCTGTACTCCACAAGTCGCTCAAATTGATGCGTCATTTTGCCTAAGTCCACAAAATACCGTCATTGCAGGCTATCACCGTCATTACAAAGCTTCGGGTGGGGGGGGTATAATCATTGAAACTCCTGAATGGTTGGGCTTGCAGTAGTAAAAGAGAGGCCGAGCACACCCTGATTAAAGACAAAAAAACTAAAATCCCTTTTTCATTGTAATACTAATATTGAGCAAAATCAAATCACACGTCTCCGAAGATGAGATTTATAACGACTTCGCCATCATCTATCGCCGCTACAAAGCACTCCACCGCCAAACCATCGGCGACTATTTTTTCAAAGAGATCGAGGATCTGGTTGAGAAGCTTTGTGACGACTTTGAACGGACGGTGGAGGGGACGCACCTGTGAACGTTGGCTTTAGAATCCCGTCGCTTAAAAAGCGCATTGCTTCCCGCGTTCATCATTTGTGGTAGTCACTCAATCAGCCACGGCGCCGGTTTGTGTTCAACTGAAAAGATGTGCATATTTGCAATAAAGTGCGCCGCGTTTTGTCTTTGCGGTTCCTTGTCTGGTCGGTAGTGAACTTCTGGATTGTAAACGATGCTGTTGATAAGTCTGACACAGATTCCATTGCCTTTGAAAAATCCGGTTTTGCAGTTTTCACTGTTGCTCTTTCTTATTCTCTTTGCACCGGTGCTTTTTAATAGGCTGAAAATTCCAAGTCTCATCACCCTCATTCTTGCCGGAGCGTTGATTGGCCCCTACGGTTTGAACCTGATGCTTCGTGACAGCAGTATCATCCTTTTTGGAACGGTGGGGCTGCTCTATATCATGTTTCTTGCCGGGCTGGAGATTGATGTGGTCGATTTTTGCAAAAACAGCACGAAAAGCATCTTGTTCGGACTCTACACCTTCCTGATCTCCATTGTGCTCGGCATTCTGGTTGCGCTCTATATTCTTCAGTTTTCGCTGCTCTCCTCCATTCTTATTGGCAGTATCTTTGCCTCGCATACGCTTATCCTCTATCCGGTCGTCAGCAAGCTTGGCATTGCCAAGAACAAAGCGGTCAATGTAGCAATCGGCGGTACCATAATCACCGATACCCTTGCCTTGCTGGTGTTGGCGGTTGTGGTCGAATTGTCGGGGGGGGAGCTGACGGGTGCATTCTGGATACGGCTGATTATCGGTGTAACGATCTTTAGTCTGATTGTCCTGCTGCTCTTTCCTGTCGTGGCGCGATGGTTTTTCAAGCGCTTTGACGACAGCGTGCAACAGTACCTTTTTGTGCTGGCGCTTGTCTTTTTCAGTGCCTTTCTGGCTGAAGCTGCCGGTGTTGAAGCCATTATCGGTGCCTTTCTTGGAGGCCTTGCCCTGAACCGCCTCATTCCACGGACATCACCGCTGATGAACCGAATCAAGTTTGTCGGCAACGCCATCTTTATTCCTTTTTTTCTGATCGGCGTCGGCATGTTGATCAATATCCAGGCCTTTTTCAAGGGTTATGAAACCATTAAAGTTGCACTGGTTATCACCGTTGCTGCTACGATAGCCAAATACCTTTCAGCCTGGATAACACAAAAAATATTCGGTTTTTCCCTCGACCAGCGCAGATTGATTTTTGGATTGATCAGCGCCCATGCCGCACTCGCTCTTGCAACCGTTCTTATCGGCTATCATATTATCATCGGTTATACCCTCAGCGGTAACCCCGTCAGATTGCTTGATGAGAGCGTTCTGAACGGAACAATCCTCTTTATTCTGGTAACCTGTACACTCGCAACCATTGTTGGTGAAAAAGGGGCGCAGAACATTGCGCTGGCCGAGGCACTTGACGATGCTCCTGAAGCTGGACTTAAGGTAAGTGAAGAGCGGATATTGATTCCCATGAGCGAGATCAGCACCGTTGATGAGTTGGTCAATCTTGGCATAACCGTCAAATCCCGCAAATCACGCGATGGTCTCTACGCGCTGCATGTAGCGAGTAACAGCGTAATCGGTGAAGCCGCAGAGAAGGGTGGTACCAAGATCCTCGAACATGCGGCAGTTACAGCATCCTCTACCGACCATGCACTGACCTCGCTGATTCGTTATGACCGCGATGTGGTCAATGGCATAGCCGGGGTGATCAGGGAGCAGAAAATCACCCTCCTTATTTTGGGACTTCATCACAAAAAGAGCCTGACGGAGAGTTTTCTCGGCACGACATCGGAGAGCATCCTCGGACGCTGCAATGTCACCACCTTCATCTACAAATCGGTACAGCCCCTTGCCACCATCAAGCGGACCATTGTCATCATCCCTGCAATGGCGGAAAATGAGAGCGGTTTTGTGCTCTGGATGGAGGGGCTTATAACGATTATAAAAAATACGGGCAGCAAACTGTTGATTCATGCCTCCCTACCTACCATTGCCATCCTGAAGGAGAGCTACTTTGCGAGCATTGCCCATGCCGAGTACAAGATGTTCAGGGAGTGGGATGAGTTTTTGCTGCTGTCGAAAGAGATAAAAAATGATGATAACCTCATTATTGTGATGAGCAGAAAAAACAACCTCTCCTATCACTCAAAGATGTCGAGAATTTCATCGTATCTCAATCGCCACTTCCAGAAAAACAGCTTCATCCTCATCTACCCCGTCCAGAGCGGTATCCCCGAAGAGGCACTCGACAAGAACCCTCTCCAGCCCTTCCAGAATGGTCTCGTTAACTTCGACAAAATTCTGAAAAAAGTCTATAAAAAAGCTCGGGGCAAAAAATTTCGCCGCCTGTGAATCAGCTATTTCGCCAACTGGCCCGAACGGTTCCCCTCATTCTGTTGTTTATGAACATGTTATCCTCATGCAACGGAATGCTGCCCCCGACAACAACCCAAAAACCGACAGCCATGACTGAAAAACAACATCCCGTCAACCCTTACTATTCGCGTACCGATACTACAAGTCTTACTCTTTCTGATGCTGTCTGGAAGGAGGTGCTTTCGCCAGCGGTCTATGAGGTGGCACGCCACGGCTCGACCGAGCATGCATTTTCAGGAAAATACTGGGATTATGAGGGAAAGGGGAGTTACTCTTGCGCGGCCTGTGGAAACCGACTCTTCCGCTCCGACGCCAAATTTGCCAGTTCCTGCGGCTGGCCCAGCTTTTTTGAAACCCTGCGACCTAACAGTGTCCTCTATCGGAGAGACTCTTCATTCGGGATGGCGCGAACGGAGGTTGTTTGCGGACGATGCAAGGCACACCTCGGTCACGTTTTTGATGATGGTCCGGCCCCGACAGGAAAGCGCTTCTGCATGAACTCCATCGTCCTTGATTTTGAGCCGGATAAAGAGTGATACGGTGTTTTTGATTGTAAAGGAGCGGATCATGAAGTCCGCCCCTTTGCAGTATCGCTCAATCAATCAAGTTGAATTGCACCTCTGGTCTTCTCTTTTCGGCTTCTTTCCTTTGCGTCATACTCGTCCATGCAGCCACTGTCCTTACCCTCTATGAGAGAGCACTCCAGATACCCGACTATTTCCATGATACAAGCCCTGATGGCCTTTCCGACAGGTGTATTCTTGTGCTGGCCAAGGCCACCGCTGAAACCCCCACGTGAGACTCCAATGCTCATACCACTCGATTTTGAGGTGGCCTCTACCGTCCGTGCGTCATAGATTTCGCCTGTTTCAACATCAATCACTTTCAAGTCGACAGCCATGTATGCTTTTTCCTGACTTCCTCCCAGGCTGATACCACCAAAAGAGAGCCCACCACCACCACCGCTCGTATTCTGCTCAAAGGCTGAAAGTGTGGCAGCAATCAGATATTTTGCACCGGTAATGTTTCCTAACCGTGACCTTGTTCTGGGGTTAACCATTCCGGATGCTCCCAGATCCTGTTCACTGATAACCGCATCAAGCTCTTTTCTTTCGAGCACCCGAAAACTGTTCGTCGATGCCAGCTCTGCGATGAGCATGTCCTGCAGATCGGTTCCGACACTTCCATTCCACCATCCTGCAGAGGTATGGTTTGTAAACCTCAACACCCCAATCCGGGGCTTTTCAGAGGCGTATCTTTGCGAGGCGTATCCTTGAGAAAAAACAGAAATTGAAAAAAGAAACAGAAACAGCAGAACGACTTTAATACGCATGATGATCCTCCGGGGTTATTTTTGTTAAACAGGAAATTTGAAAAATAGTTACTTCTAAAATACGACGTCGAAAAGAAAAACCAAAGCATGTAAAGAACATCAATTCCTTGTGCGGTTACTTTTTTTCTTCTTACCATAACGCTATTACGGACAAACAATTCCATTTTTTGAGTTATAGATGATTTTTTGAGGTACGCTCTCTTTTATTTGGTTTTTTTACTTCGAGATAATGCTTGTAATTACAAGGTTTATCCATGAAGCGAGCCGGGAAATGCTGTTGGAGTGGAACGAGGGATTGAATGTCAGTTGCCAGAAATTGTAACCAGGCGAGGGGAGTGCAACCGATGAGATGGAGATATCGGCGGCGTGAACCCTCAAGTTCATAAATGTGTTAATGGGTAGAGAAGGCAAGAGATATGACTTTTTGTTGAACCTTTTTATTGAGGAATTCCCATGTCCATACTGTACACCCCAACCACTCTCGGCCCGATAGTTCTGCAGAACCGTCTGGTTATGGCGCCAATGACCCGCAGCCGTGCGCCAGGCAACATTCCCAACGCGTTTATGGTTGAGTATTACGCACAGCGTGGTACCGCAGGGCTCATCATTACCGAGGGAACCTCCTCCTCGCCGAATGGTTTGGGCTATCCGCGCATACCGGGAATATTCTCTTTTGCCCAGATTGAGGGATGGAGAGCCATTACCGAAGCGGTGCACGCGAAGGGGGCAAAGATTTTTTTGCAGCTCATGCATTGCGGGCGAATTTCCCATATGCTGAACCTGCCAGTTGGTGCCCGCGTGATTGGGCCTTCAGCCGTTGCTGCCGCTGGCGAGATGTACACGGATGCTGATGGTTTGAAGCCTTTGCCGGTGCCTGAGGCCATGAGCGGTGATGATATCAGGGCTGCGATTGTCGAATATGCCGAGGCGGCCAAAAATGCGGTGGCGGCAGGCTTTGATGGCGTCGAACTGCATGCTGCAAATGGTTATCTGCTTGAACAGTTTCTCCGTCCAACTTCAAACTTGCGTACCGACAGTTACGGCGGTTCGCTGGAAAACCGTGCACGTTTTGTGCTTGACGTTGTCGGTGCGGTGATCGGGGCCATCGGCAAGGAGAGGGTAGGCATAAGGCTCTCCCCGTTTGGAGTTTTCAACGACATGCCACTCTATGACCAAATGGAGGAGGAGTATGGCTGGCTGGCCAAACAGCTCAATTATGCCGCTCCGGTATACCTCCATCTCGTAGATCACTCGTCCATGGGTGCGCCGGTCGTTCCTGAGAGCATGAAGGCGACGTTCCGCCAGACCTTCAAAGGCTCACTGATTCTCTCTGGAGGTTATGATGCCGAGCGGGCTGAAAGCGATCTGGCCGAAGGTAAATGCGACCTTATTGCCATCGGAAAGGCTTTTATTGCCAATCCTGACCTTGTGGAGCGCTGGAAAAGCGGAGCACCTCTGAATGCTCCTGATATGGGTACCTTCTATACCCCAGGGGCGAAGGGATATACCGACTATCCGGCGTTGCAGCCACAGGATTGAAAATTTCCCTGTCATTCTTTTGACATGGCAGGGAGAGTCGTTTGAAACGGAAGCGTGACGATGAAACTTTTGCTGTTCCTGAGATTGCCTTTGGAGTTTTTTTTCAGAGTGAGCCCTCTCTGGCAACGCGGTTTATTGAGACTTATTCCTTTGCAGGCAGATGTTTTTTGACTGCGGCGATGAGTGCATCAAGGTCTGTCAGGCGGTCGATCTCCTCTTTTGGCAGCAGCACCTCGACTGCTGTCGTCTTTTTCAGGATAAGAGGGTACTCAAAGCGCTGCTCGTATTTTTTCTCGAATTCGTCTCGGTGCAGGAATTCCACTGGTACGCCTATGGAGATGCGAAACGCTTTCCAGGCTTCAATTTCGGCGAATGGCCCATGAGTCAGTTTGCAGAGGCTGCAATTGTAGGTTTCGGGGCTCAGGATTTTGTGTCCCAGGTCGATGAGGCTGCTGATTGGGTTGCTGTCGGTGTTGTAGACAAAGATAAGTGTCATCGTCATGGCTTTACAATGGTTGCTAACGTTAAAAGAGGGATACGATACGATTTTTGCCTCGCTTGTAAATGTACGGTAATTTATTGCTCCGGAGTTGAGAAAAGAGGGTTTCAGGTTATACTTTTTTCAAGTAAAACGTGCTGGAATTGATTTTGCCGGGCAGGATGGATGCATTATTCTCTTTTGTTGGGCCCTTTTGGTATTGGTATTTTAAGTTGACATTGAAAATAGTTGTACTTTGCATAAAAAAACAGCAGAGGCTCCCATGTTGAAGGCTGTGCACTGAAGGATTGAAACGGTTTAAAAAGTTATGACGTTAACGACAGCCCCCGAAGTAGCGAAGGTTCCTGTGAACGCTTCGCGCGAGATTCCCTTTAACTATACTTCCGCTGGTGACCGGCAGGCGATATCGTTCCTGTTGGGTCCCGATATTGTACAGATGCTTGATGAGCTGCGTGATCTCCGGGTTACTGGAAGGTCGGCGCGGCTCCTCATGGGTATTATTGGCGAAATTCTCATTCACCGTCGCAACCCTTATCTTTTTCAGGAGCTGGTGAACTCTTTGGCCCGTCGTCGCCGCCTGTTTGAGAGGGCCCTTGCCGAGCTTGATACTATTGCCGATATGGGTAATGGTGAGGCGAGGGTCTCCTCCATTGTGGGGGCGGTGCGTGAGCAGCTTGAACGCTTTCGTTCGGCTGTTGAGAAGACACCTGAACTCCGGCGCCGCATGAATCGTGAGCTTGGCGCTATTGTAGGTGTGAAAAATGTTCTCTTTGATCCTTTTTCCCTTGTGGCTCATGCAACTGATGCTACTGACTGGAGGCTTCATCTTCCTTCGGCAGTGGTGACGCCTGATCAGGAGTCGCAGGTAGCGCCACTCATTACGGCTATTGCGGCGCTCGGTCTCAATATTATTCCGAGGGGTGCCGGTACGGGGTTGACTGGAGGCGCTGTCCCGTTGCGGTCGAGGTGTGTGATTATCAATACGGAAAAATTGAACCGCGTCCGGGGTATTTCGGTGCGTGATTTTCAACTGGAAAATGGGCAGATAGCGCAGGCTTCAGTGCTTGAGCTTGAAGCGGGAGTGGTTACCGAGCGTGCGATGGAGGAGGCTGATGAGCACGGCCTTGTGTTTGCTACTGATCCAACCAGCGAGTGGGCTTGTACGGTCGGGGGAAATATTGCTGAAAATGCGGGTGGGAAGATGGCCGTCCGCTGGGGTACCTGTATCGACAATCTGCTTGAGTGGCGCATGGCGATGCCTTCGGGTGAAAACTGGACGGTAAAGCGTGCTGATCACCAGTTGCGGAAAATCCTGCATGAGGACAGGGTTCTTTTTGAGGTGTGGAATGAGTCGGGCAAGAGAATTGATCGCATTGAGTTGTCGGGCACTGATATTCGTAAAAAAGGGCTTTGGAAGGATATTACCAACAAGGCGCTCGGTGGCGTACCCGGCATCCAGAAAGAGGGGACTGACGGGGTGATTACCTCGGCTCTTTTTGTCCTCTATCCTAAGTACCCTGAAAAAAGAACGCTCTGCCTTGAGTTTTTTGGGCCTGACATGGATGAGGCCAGCCGGGTGATTCTGGAGCTTTCCAAAATTTTTCCGCTTCATTCAGAGAATCGTGAGGCGCTGCTTGCGCTGGAGCATTTTGATGATGAGTATATCCGTGCCATCGACTACAAGGTGAAGGCGCCACGAGCCCAGACGCCGAAAGCGGTGCTGCTGATTGATATTGCCGGCAACAGTGCAGCAGAGGTGCAGAGCGGTGTGGAGCGGGTAGAGAGGCTGCTTGAGCCCCATCCGAACACCCTGATGTTTTTGGCCAGAGACAATGCGGAGGCGATCCGTTTCTGGGCTGATCGCAAAAAGCTTGGTGCGATTGCCCGGCGAACCAATGCGTTCAAACTCAATGAGGATATTGTTATTCCGCTTGAGGCGCTGGCCGAGTTTGCCCGTTTTATTGACAGGCTCAATATTGAGGAGGAGCGTTATGCCCAGCGTTGCTTTGTGGAGCGTGCACGCGATCTTATCGCAACGTCAACGGTAAGCGGGGATGGCGGGCAGTTTGTTTCAAAAATACCAGCGGGGATTGAGCTTTGCCGCATCTTCAGTATAAAGATTGATGCTGAGCCGGAAGAGTCGCTCCGTTCGCTTGCGGTTGTGCAGGAGCTCCGCAGTGAGCTTGGAGTGCTTGTTCAGGGCTATCCTGACATGGAGACCGCCCTTGATGGCGCGTTCCACTCTATTCGCGACCGCCGTATTGTGCTGGCGACACACATGCATGCCGGTGACGGCAATGTTCACGTTAATGTGCCGGTACTCTCCAACGATCGACCGATGCTGGAGCGGGCCGACAAGGTGATTGACCATGTCATGGCAAAGGTGGTCTCTCTTGGCGGGGTGGTGTCGGGTGAGCATGGCATCGGTGTTACCAAGTTGAAATATCTCGATCCGGCCATTGTTGAAGAGCTGTCGCGCTACCGTCGCCGGGTTGATCCAAAAGGGATCATGAACCCTGGCAAGCTTGATGATTATAATATCCTTGATTCTATTTTTACCCCCTCATTCAATCGCCTTGAGCTTGAGGCGCATATTCTCAGGCGCGCCCAGATTGAGGAGCTTTCAAAAAAGGTCGATTATTGTATCCGGTGTGGCAAGTGCAAGACGGAGTGCTGTGTCTACTATCCTTCACGGGGGATGTTCTATCACCCACGCAACAAGAATCTTGCGATTGGTTCATTGATTGAGGCGCTTCTTTTTGATGCCCAGCGTGAGCGTACCACTGATTTTGCCCTGCTGAAGTGGCTTGAAGAGGTGGCTGATCACTGTACTATCTGTCATAAATGTCTCAAGCCCTGTCCGGTCGATATTGACAGCGGGGAGGTCTCGGTTCTGGAGCGTGAAATTCTTTCGGAGTGGGGCTTCAAGCACACTTCACCGGTCACGGAGTTGACTCTGCGCTATCTTGAAAGCCGTTCCCCCGCCTTTAATGCCCTCTTCCGCCGTGCTGTGCTGCGTGTCGGCGGCGCCGTTCAGCGGGCGGGTAGCAAGCTCACGGTGTCGCTGCAGCCGGAAAATGATGTTCCAACACTTTATCCGCTCAGTTTACTCCGCTCTGCGGTACCGCCAGTCCCTGAAGCTACCCTGCGTGATTTTTTGCCGGAGTGTGGCCCTGATCAGGTGCTTGTTTTTGAGCCTGCTGGAGAGGTGGTCAGTAACGTTTTTTATTTTCCCGGATGTGGTTC
Organism: uncultured Chlorobiaceae bacterium; assembly: GCA_903917955.1. Taxonomy (GTDB): domain Bacteria; phylum Bacteroidota; class Chlorobiia; order Chlorobiales; family Chlorobiaceae; genus Chlorobium. The sequence continues at coordinate 9,968 of CAIXCO010000092.1, forward strand.
CGAGCGTCTGAATTCTACTATCTCGATGGCGGCACTCCATCTGCTTCTTGAGCTTGGTTCAAGAGTGGTGCTTCCGCCTCCCTTCCTCTGCTGCGGTTTTCCTGCACACGTCAATGCAAAGAGCGACCACTATTCGAGCATTGTGCTGCGTAATACCGTGCTTTTCAGCCAGATAAGGGAGATGTTCTCTTATCTCGATTTTGATGCCTGTGTGGTGACGTGCGGTACCTGCATGGAGGGGCTTGATGCGATTGAAACCGGCAGGGTATTTGGCGGAAAGATTGTTGATATTGCGGCCTTTGCCCTTGGAAAAGGGTTGAGGCTGGAAGGGGAGGGAGATTATCTTTATCATGCACCCTGTCATGATTCGCTCTTGGGGAAAGCGAGTGAAACCCTGCACCATCTGGGTGGGTTTGGCCGGGTAACTGCGGTACCGCACTGCTGTTCCGAGGCTGGTACGCTGGCCTTGTCGCGCCCTGATATTACCGATTCCATGCTTCACCGCAAAAGGGAGGCCATCGTGGAGCTTATGCATGGAAGAAAAAAGGCAGTCGTGTTGACCAACTGCCCCTCGTGCGTGCAGGGGCTGGGAAGAAATCTTGATCTTGGCCTGGAGCCACAGCATCTTGTTGTGGCTATGGCTGAAAAACAGTCGGGTTCCGGTTGGATGGAGCTGATGAAAAATCAGGCTTCAAGGGGAACAGCGGTCAGCTTTTAGCCGTCTAATCGTCATCTTCTCCGCTACGACCCCGTTCGCTCTCCCGGCTTCCATTGCGGTGGCATTTAATGCAGTTCTGGTAGTTATATATACCCTCTTCACGATGCACCGCCGCCATATTTGATGGCGTGTGCTCGTGGCAGCCGTAGCAGGTATACTGCTTGTAATTGCCCGGATTGGTGTGGCAGGTTTTGCAGCTTGCCTGATGATCACGGTCGAGCCTGAAATAGCGGTCATGGTTGAATGTTGCCGGTTTCCAGCGACTGGTACTGTGGCATGTTGCACAGCTTGCCTCTGACATGCGATGCAGATTGTCATTGGGCTGGTCAGCCTTGTGGCAACTGATGCACTGTTTTCCTGAAGCGGCAAACTTTTTGTGGTTGAAGGTTGCGGGTTTCCATTTTGTCGTAGTATGGCATTCCGAGCAGGCCGCAGTTATCTCTCTGTGCAGTTTGTCATTGGGCTGGTCAGCCTTGTGGCAACTGATGCACTGTTTTCCTGAAGCGGCAAACTTTTTGTGGTTGAAGGTTGCGGGTTTCCATTTTGTCGTATTGTGGCATTCCGAGCAGGCCGCAGTTACCTCACGGTGTAGCTTGTCATTTGGCTGGTCAGCCTTGTGGCAACTGATGCACTGTTTTTCTGAAGCGGCAAACTTTTTATGATCGACTGTTGCCGGTTCCCATCGGTTGGTGCTGTGGCAGTCGGCGCAGGATGCCGTCGTCTTACTGTGCAGCTTGTCATTGGGCTGGTCAGCCTTGTGGCAAGTGATGCAGCTCTTTTGGATTGATGCTGCAAGCCGTTTGTGATCAAATGTTGCAGGCTTCCACTCTTTTATGGTATGGCACTCGCTGCAATTTCCCGTTGCATAGCGATGCAGGTTGTCTGCCGGTTTTTGATTTTTGTGACAGGCGACACAGTTTTTTTGGAGCGATTGTGTTAGCGATGCATGCTTGAAGGTTTTTATTGCTTTTGATGCGTTCTCTCCCTTGTGGTCAGTATGGCACTCTATACAGGAGTTGGCAGAAAGTCCTTTGTGAAAAAGAACCTTCGATGAATCTTTTGGAAGAGAGGCACCGGCGACATTTTTGATGCCGATGGAACCCTCTTTGTGACAGGTAACGCACTGCAG
>CAIXCO010000093.1 GCA_903917955.1 uncultured Chlorobiaceae bacterium
GATGCGCTGCTTGCCTTGGGTCGCCCGATTTTGGCGGGTGTATCGAGAAAATCCTTTCTTGGCCATGCTATTACAGCGCCCGGCGGTGATACACCACCCCCATCTGAACGGCTGGCCGCCACCATCGCAGCACAAACGATAGCCTTGATGCGTGGTGCCACCATATTGCGCGTCCACGACGTCGCTGCTGCCGCTGCATCCGCTGCCATCATAGACGCAACACAGAAAGCCCGGAGAACAAGGTAGTATTCTTTGCGGGTTTGTTTTTTGTTACATTGGTATTTTTGGCCCGGATTGTGACTGTCAAACCCTTATTGTCTCATTGTTCAGATGTATCTTTCGAAAATTGAGCTTTTTGGCTTCAAGAGTTTTGCGCATCGAATCAAAATCAAATTTGATCCGGGGCTTACGGCTATTGTGGGGCCGAATGGATGTGGCAAAACGAATGTGGTTGATGCCATGCGCTGGGTGCTGGGCGAGCAGAAGTCGTCGCTGCTTAGGTCGGCGAAGATGGAGAATATTATTTTTAATGGTTCGCGGAATCTCAAGCCTCTGAGCCTTACGGAGGTCTCTCTGACTATCGAGAATAATCGAAATGTTCTGCCGATTGAGTATACCGAAGTGACGGTTACGCGCCGCTTGTACCGCAACGGCGAGAGTGAGTTCCTCTTGAATATGGTGCCCTGCCGCCTCCGCGATATTCTTGACCTTTTTACTGATACCGGGATGGGAAGCGATGCCTATTCGGTTATTGAGCTGAAGATGATTGAGGAGATTATCAGCAACAAGAGCGAGGAGCGACTGAAGCTTTTTGAGGAGGCGGCTGGAATAACCCGTTATAAACAGCGTCGGAAACAGAGCTTCAAGCTGCTTGAGAGTACGTCGATCGACCTTGCGCGGGTTGATGATGTGGTGACGGAGGTTGAAAAGAAGGTGCGGAGTTTGAAGTTGCAGGTACGAAAGGCTGAAAAGCTGAGGGAGCTGAAAAAGAGGATTCGTGATCTCGATCTTGCGCTCTCATGGCTGCAGATGGAAGAGTTGCGCGAAAAACTGGAACCGATGCAGCGCCGTATCAGGGAGGAGGAACGACTGAACCAGGCCGACGCAACCTCAATTGCGACTGAGGAGAGCGCCATGGAGGAGTGGGAGCTGCTGCTGCTGAAGGAGGAGAGTGCTACGGCGGAGAGTCAGAAAAGGCTCGGCGGGAGCAATCAGCGGATTCACTCTCTTGAAAAGGCTCTTTTGCAGCATGAAGAGCAGCAAAAAAACCTTGCATCCGATCTTGCTCGCTTCAGGGCTATTCTCCGCAACCGGGAGCAGAAAAGCGGTGAAGAGGAGTTGCGCGAGCGGGAGCTGCTGCGGCAGAAAGCTCCTGGCGAAGCGGCGTGCAATGAGCTGCATGAGGCGTTTCAGAGCCTTGTTGCTGAGTATGACGAGCTTCATGGAACTCTTGGTCAGCAGCGAGAGGAGCTTGAGCGTGAGCGGAGGCTCTGTGCTGAGGAACAGAGTGAGGCCAACCACCTGGCGTTGACGAAACATAGCCTTGAAGCGAAGCGGGAGTATCTGCGTTCGACCATTGAACGGCTTGCGGCAAAAGAGGCGGCCACTGAGGAGAAGATGAAGGGCTCCCTGAATGCTGAAGAGGAGTTGCGGCAGGAGATGGTGCACAAAAAAAGTGCGATTGTTGAGGCGAGGAGAGCCGAAGAGGGTGCGCAAAAGAGGCTTGAGGGGCTGAAAAGGCGTATCGGGGAAATGCAGGAGGCTCTGCTTCTGAAACGATCGGAGCGGGAGAGGGTGCACAACCAGATTCTGCTTGCCAATTCGGTGCTGGATAATTTTGAGGGAATGCCGGAGGGGATTGGCTTTCTTGAAAAGCAAAAGAGCGGAAAAACGGGGCTGGGCTGCCTGTCAGACCTTCTTTCGCTTGAGAACTCTTGCCAGAAGGCGGTTAATGCGGCGCTTGGCGACAGTATGAGCTATTATCTCTGCCAGTCGCTACATGAGGCCAAGGAGGGAATTGCCAATTTAAGGAGTTCCAACAAGGGGAAGGTTCATTTTCTGGTGCTCGATCTGGTGAAAGAGAGCAAGGCGTTTGAGTACCCGGAGATCACGGGTGCACAGAAAACGGTTGAGCTTATCACCTGCCCGCCAGAACTGCATCACGCGCTCTTGCTGATGCTCGGCAAAAGCTATGTGGTTCCGGATCTCAAAACAGCGGAGTTGCTGGCCATGCTCCATCCTGACTGCTCATTTGTGACGAGTGAGGGTGAAAAATTTGCAGGCCGGGGGCTTTTGCTGGGTGGAAGCTCAAAAAACAGCGAGGGGTTGCGGCTGGGCAGAAAGGCGCTGCGTGAGAGCCTTCAGAAAGAGCTTGTGGTGCTGGAAAAAACAATTGCGAAGGAGGATGCGGCTATCATGCAACTGCGCAAGGAGCTGGGCTCACTCAGTGTAGATAAGGAGCGCCGAGAGGTTGAGCGTCTTGGGGTGGAGCTGGGGGCGCTTGAGAAGAGGGCGGCCCGGCTGGAGGCCGAGGAGAGTGCAGGCAAACGGGAGAGAGAGCAGGCCGGAGCGGAAAGGGCTGTAATGGTTGCGCAAAAAGCGGTTTGTGAGGCTGAAGTGGAGGCGCTGTTGCCCGCTATTGGCATCAAGGCTGGGGCGGCTGCGCTTTTCAGTGAAAAAATACGACTGCTGCAGGAAAGTCTTACCGCACTTGAAAGTCGCCATCATCTTTTTGGCCGGGAGGTGCAGAGCCGTCAGTGCCGCTATAAGGATGCGTTGCGCGATCTTGAAAAACTCAACTTCACCATCGCAGCCTCTGCCAGCAACCGGAGTGCGCTGCAGGAAGAGATGAACAGGCTCAACCTGGAGAGCGCCGCCACCGACAAAAAACTGGGCTTGGGCAAAAACGCCTCAGAAGGGATGAAAAAGGAGCTGGAGGAGCTGAACCTCGAAGCTGCCGAAGAGCAGAAAAGGGCTGGTGAGCTTGGTCTGGTTTACCGGGAGCGACAGGCGCAGCATCACGCCGCTCAGACGAGGCTGAGGGAGCTGAGGCGGAAGCACGACCTTCGGCAGCAGTTGCTCGCAACCCTCACCCACGACACCATGCTGCTTGAGCA
>CAIXCO010000094.1 GCA_903917955.1 uncultured Chlorobiaceae bacterium
GCATCAATTCTCTCCCGCGTTCTCGACAGGATGGCGGGGATCTACCTTGTTTCAGTTGTCAGCCGGATCGAATATCTCGACGAACAAAAACCGGAACTTTTTTTGTCTTTCAGTGAGCCACTTCTGGTTACGCCCACAGAGTTTCCAGGCCCGGATGCTATGACCACATATCTGCAGAGTATGACGGAGCGGCATCTTGATGAGCTGAGGGAGAAGATCATCAACCGAACGCTTGATGACGCAAAAACCATCATCAAAGGAACCCTATCAATCAACAAACGCATTGAAGCGATCCGACAATTTCTGCATTTACCCAACAACTGATTTCGTCGCGCCCTCTTCGTCAATCACACTATCAGCTACTTATACATTTTGTCGTATTTCAATCATTCCTTCAATCATTTTTTATATTTTTCTTTCACTCCCTCACTCATACATTCATACAATCAAGTTATCGTACATTAGTTCATCTTTTCAATCTTTCAGTCTTACGATACATCAATCAAACAATGATCAAGACTGGCCGATATGTTCATTAACAACCTCCCCTTTTCAGTGACATTTGTGGTATGGTGAAAAGAGTATAAATTTGTATACCTTGAAGACGAAAAAGTAAAAAGAGAGAGATGGGTAGTTTTCTATATACCAAATTGACTGGTTATGAGTAATGTTATATGTAGTTGTCTTTTAGGTGATAATACAAAGGTAAGGTTGCGGCTGTCACAGTTGCTGCACAGTGAGATGGAAGCAATTTACGGAGTTCTCCCTGATGATGTTTCCTCTGATATATGCGAGGTTGAGTTGCAGGGGTGCCGGCGGGAGTTTTTTGTTAACAATACGGGAACTCCTTTCACTATCGGCATGCAGGTCATTATTGAGTCTGACGGTGGTTACGATTTTGGCGTTGTCTATTCGACTGGTCAGATAGCCCGAAAAAAGATCCAGCTTAAAGGGCTCGACAAAAGTGGCCAGGAGTGGACTGCGGTATTGCGGGTTGCCGACGAGAGTGATAATCTGGCTATTGTTGAGCTGAAAAAAAGGCAGACGGAGATACGGGAGGTTTGCCTGAACAAGATTAAAAAGCATGAACTCGATCTGAAGCTTGTTGATGTTGAGTTGCGCATGGATCAACAGAAGCTCTCGGTCTATTATACCTCATCACACCGGGTTGATTTCAGGACGCTTGTGCGCGACTTGGCAGGAGAGTTCAAGGCAAGAATTCAGATGGTGCAGATAACCACGCGGGAGGAGGCCAGAAGGGCCAATGCCTTCGGGCCATGTGGCTGCCTCCTCTGCTGTTCAAGCTGGATTCCGAAAATCCACGCCAATCCTTTTGCTGAAAAATCACAATATTCTGAAACGTCAGGCAATGAGAGCCATGCGTTCAATATCACCGGGTTGTGTAACCGTCCGAAATGCTGCCTCAGTTATTCGAAACATGAAAAGGGTTGCCGTACACAGCCGAATGCTCAGTCGAATGCTCAGTCACAGTTCCCCGCCACAGGAAGCAGGGTCAATACTCCCGAGGGGGCGGCGGTTGTTGAAAGCGTTGATGTCCAGAAAAAACTTGTCTGGCTTCGTTATCTGAAGAGCGACCAGACCCGCAGGATCCCTCTCAACAAGTTCAATGCACTGTTTGTAAAAAAATAACGCTCTACCCCATGCATCAGTTTACAAAAACCCTTGTTACGACAGCACTCCCTTATGCCAATGGCCCGGTTCATCTTGGTCATCTGGCGGGGGTCTATCTTCCCGCAGATATTTATGTCCGCTATAAACGGCTCAAGGGTGAGGATATTATTCATATTGGCGGCTCGGATGAACACGGCGTGCCTATTACCATTACAGCCGAGAAAGAGGGGATTTCGCCTCGTGATGTTGTTGACCGCTATCATCAGATGAACATGGCAGCCTTCTCGAAGTGTGGAATCTCCTTTGACTATTACGGAAGAACAACCTCTGAGCTTCATCACAAGACGGCCCAGGAATTTTTTCTTGATATTGAAGAGAAGGGGATTTTTCAGAGAAAGAGCGAAAAGCTTTTTTTTGACAGCAGGGCCGACCGATTTCTTTCGGATCGCTATGTGACGGGAACCTGCCCGATCTGCAATAACGCTGAGGCCAACGGCGATCAGTGCGAACAGTGCGGCACCCATTTAAGCCCGCTGGAGCTGATTAACCCCAAGAGCAAACTTTCGGATGCGACGCCGGAACTTCGCGAAACCATGCATTGGTATTTTCCGCTCGGGCGTTTCCAGCAGCAGCTTGAGAACTATGTAACGCAACATGAGGAGGAGTGGCGGCAGAATGTGGTCAACTATTCCCGTACCTGGCTGAATCAGGGGCTGAAAGATCGGGCAATAACCCGTGATCTTGGGTGGGGAATCCAGGTGCCGCTCGAGAGCCAGGAGGCTCTGGGCAAGGTGCTCTATGTCTGGTTTGATGCCGTGCTTGGCTATATCTCCTTTACGAGGGAGTGGGCCGCATCGCTTGGGCAGAGTGAGCGGTGGAAAGAGTACTGGCAGAACCCCGAGTGTCGCCTTGTCCAGTTTATCGGCAAGGATAATGTGGTTTTTCATACACTGATGCTTCCGGCAATTTTGATGGCATGGAATGAAGGTCGCCAAAGTGGACGCTACAATCTTGCCGACAATGTACCTGCTTCGGAGTTCATGAATTTTGAGGGAAGAAAGTTTTCGAAGTCGAGAAACTATGCCATCTACCTCGGTGAATTTCTTGAAAAGTTTCCGGCCGATACGCTGCGTTACAGTATTGCCATGAATTATCCTGAAAACAAGGATACCGATTTCAGTTGGCTCGACTTTCAAAACCGAACCAACGGTGAACTGGCCGATACCCTCGGAAACTTTATCAAACGGTCGGTTGATTTTACCAACAGCCGCTTTGGTGGCGAGGTGCCTTGCGACTCTACGGCTGAAGAGTGGAATGGGTTGGGGATTAATTGGGCAGAGAGTCTTGAGCAGCTTGATTTGGCTTATGAAGGGTTCCATTTCAGGGAAGCGGCCTCTCTCGGTATGGATATTGCAAGGGCAGCAAACCGTTTTCTTACCCTGTCAGAGCCGTGGAAAGTGGTCAAGGTCGACCGCGAGGCTGCGGCAAGAACGATGGCTCTTTCGCTCAATCTATGTCATGCGCTCTCCTTTGCCCTGTTTCCGGTTATTCCTGAGACTTGCAACCGCATCCATGCCATGCTCGGCTTTGAGGGCAGTATAGAAGATCTTGTTACACCAGGAAAATCCCTTGTTGCCGAACTTCTTTTGCCGGGATTGAAAACGGGGCACAAAATCAGGGAGAAGTCGGAAATTCTTTTCACAAAAATCGAGGAGAGCGATATAGCACCGGAACTTGCAAAAATTGAGGGGTTGCTGGCTGATGCCGTGGAGCGTGAGGCGGGAGCTGAACAGCAAAAGATGGAGTTCAAGCCGGTGATCAGTTTTGACGATTTTTTAAAGGTTGATTTGAGGGTTGCACGCGTCATCTCTGCCGAAAAAGTTAATAAAGCGGCCAAACTCCTGAAACTTCAGTTGCAGGTTGGTTCTGTGACAAAGCAGGTGCTTGCCGGAATAGCCAAGCACTACACTCCCGAAGAGATGGTAGGCAAAAATGTGCTCATTGTGGCCAATCTTGCCGATCGTACCATTCGTGATGAGGTGTCAGAGGGAATGATTCTTGCTGTAGAGGGTGCTGATGGGAAGCTTTTTGTTGTGGAGCCGCAAGGAAATGAAATAAATGGCAGATTGATACAATAATAGTTTGCAAATCAATATTTATTGCTTACATTGATAGCACAAACATCGTGGGGTGGAGCAATTGGTAGCTCGTCGGGCTCATAACCCGAAGGTTGCAGGTTCAAGTCCTGTCCCCACCACCAGTAAAGCCGCCTCCTCAAAAAGGCGGCTTTTTTGTTTTGAGTAATAAACTCCGCTTTCGTTCAGAGGCACTGATGACTATGAACCACTTCCGTTTCAAACAGCTCTTCCATTTCAGGAAAAAGGGGCTCTCAAGGCTCCTGACCCCTTTTTTTGCTGTCGCGCTCCTCTCTCTTGCCGCACTTCCGGTTTTGGCGGAACCCTTGCTCTGCGGGATTGACCGGCTTGAAGCTTCCAGATTCCGGGAACTCTCCGGCTTGAGGGTCGGCCTCATTACCAATGCGGCAAGCCTCAGCCAAAAAGGAGAGCCTGACTATCTCCTTATGCTACGCTACGGCGTCAAACTGAAGTTTCTCATGGCACCGGAGCATGGTTTTTCGGCGAATATCGAAGCTGGAAAAAAAGTTGGCAGCAGCATGGTTTCGGATACGCTGCCTGTTGTATCGCTCTACGGAGCTTCCAAAAAACCTGATATTCAACAGTTGCGCCAAATTGATCTGCTTGTTTTTGATCTTCAGGATGTCGGCACCCGTTGCTATACCTATATTTCGACCATGAAGAGTGCCATGGAGGCCTGCGAAGAGGCTGCCATACCCTTCATGGTGCTTGATCGTCCCAATCCGGTTATTCCTCTCCATCCCCAAGGGTTCATGCTGAAGCCGGGATATGCATCATTTGTCGGGGCCGTCGATATTCCCTTTGTTCATTCGATGACGGTTGGCGAAATTGCCCTGCTTTTGCAGGAGCGCTGTTTCAGGAAGCTTGATCTCAGGGTGATTGCTATGCAGGGGTACGGGCGCTGGAAGTTTGGCGATGAGTACCAGGGGTTCAGCTTCAGGAGCCCGTCCCCGAACATCAGAAGTGTTGAGACAGCCATACTCTATCCTGCCACAGTCTTTCTTGAGGCGACAACGGTCAGCGAAGGGCGGGGTACCGATTCCCCCTTTATGCAGTTCGGTGCCCCGTTCATCAGGAGCGGGGAACTGGCTGATGCTCTCTGCAAATACCATTTAGCGGGAGTCTCGTTTACTCCCGTCGTTTTTCAGCCCAGCTCAGGAAAGTTCAGCAAGGAGCTTTGCCATGGCTTAAAGTTTTCGCTCTCCGACCGGAAAGCATTCAGCCCCTTTAGAACGGCAACGGCACTGCTGCTTGAGCTTCAGCGCCTCTATCCCACAGAGATTGGCCTCGACAAAAGAGGGGATTTTTTTGACCAGCTTACAGGAACCCCTCTTTTTCGGGAGATGATTAAAAAACAGTTGCCTCTTGAAACCATCATTGAGGAGAGCCGCAGGCAGGTGGAGCAGTTCAACCGGAGCACTCCGTCGCGTTATCTTCTCTATCCATGAGGAAACCGTTACCGGGGAATGCTGGTTCTGCCTGGCAGACCGTTTTTTGAGAGCAGCACTTGCCAGAGCTGAATAGAGCGAGCACGGAAAGAACCGGAGAAACTCAAAAGGTAGTAGCACCACATACGGTAAAATTTTTCGCCGTATCGTGATTGTAGCTTGGGCCACTGTTTTTCGAAGTTTTCATGCCATGCCTTGAGCGTCAAAGAGTAGTCGTGGGTAAAAACATGCCAATCTTCGAGTGTGAAGAGCCCTTCGTAGTTTTTAGTGATCTGGCTGGCAGCGGGAAGCATGGAGTTCGGAAAGATGTACTTGCAGCTCCAGGGGTCGCCATTGGTGCTGGGTTGGTTGATGCCGATGGTGTGCAGCAAGGTCAATCCTTCCGGTTTCAGGCAGTTGCTGACCGTTTTGAAATAGTTGCGATAATTTTTATGTCCGACATGCTCGAACATGCCTATCGAATAGATCCTGTCGAAAGAGCCCTGCATGTTGCGATAATCGGTCACGTCGATGGTAACCGGCAGGTCTGCGCATTGTTCCCGTGCTATTTTGGCCTGTTCGGTAGAAACAGTTATTGCTGTAACCGAAACTCCATAGTTTTCGGCGGCGAAGCGGGCAGCTCCACCCCAACCGCAGCCGATATCGAGTACCCTCATTCCGGGCTGAAGCTGGAGTTTGTCGAAGACCAGACGGAGTTTTTTCTCCTGCGCCTCATCAAGGCTGTCGGTCTCTTTCCAGTAGCCGCAACTGTAGATCATACGTTTATCAAGCATGGCCTCAAAGAGGTCGTTGCCGGTATTGTAATGATGCTCCCCAACAGTAAATGCCCGTGAAGGATGTTGCAGGTTGACGGCTTTGCCAATCCATTTTTCGATGAGGTTTATCGGGGTAACTATTTTTTCATCAGCTTTTGAACTGAGCAGCCGGAAAAAGAACTCTTCCAAGTCATCGCACTCCCAGTATCCATCCATATAGGTCTCTCCAAGGCCAAGGTTTCCTTCGGTGATGGTACGACGGAAAACGAGTGGTTGATGGATTTGAATGTCCCACCGACGACTGCCATTAATGCTGATATCTGCCGGCTCGAAGAGGCGCTCTAACTGTTTTTTGCAGTAGTTGTTCAACATGTTCCGAGAGTCAGTGTTGTTGGATAAAAGCTATCGTGGTACCGTGAATCGTCCTTCCACTCCGTGGCGTGAATATAAAAGTTGCCAGAGCTGAACATGTCGCGCCCGAAAAGAGCCTGCAGCACTCAGCAGATAGTAGCGCCACATCCTGAAAAACCTTTCATTATAGGCTGATGCAAGCGCGACCCGGTTGTTTTCAATATTGTTGTTCCAGGCTTTCAGCGTGTGATAATAGTCGTGCCCGAAAGAGTGCCAGTCTTCAAGAATAAGCTTCCCTTCAACTGTTGCTGTTATCTGGTTTGCCGATGGCAGCATGGAGTTTGGAAAAATATATTTGCTGGTCCACAAGTCGGTATTGCTTCCCGAACGGTTACTTCCAATGGTGTGCAGGAGAAATAGTCCGTCCGCCACAAGGTGCTTCTGCACAATCTGAAAGTAGTTCTGGTAATTTTTATGTCCGACATGTTCAAACATACCGATGGAGTAGATGCGATCGTACGTTCCTTTGGTATTGCGGTAATCTGTCAGTTTGATTTCAACCGGTAATCCGGCGCAGTGTTTTCGTGCAAGTGTGGCCTGCTCGCTGGAAATGGTCAATCCGGTAACGGTTACGCCATAGTGTTCGGCAGCAAACCGGGCAGCTCCACCCCATCCGCAGCCGATATCGAGCACACTCATTCCCGGTTCTAATAGCAGTTTGTCGAAGACGAGGCGCAGTTTCTGCTCCTGAGCCTCATCAAGAGTCGATACATTGTTCCAGTAGGCGCAACTGTACATCATGCGATGGTCGAGCATGGCTGTATAGAGATCGTTGCCGATATTGTAATGACTCTCCCCGACAATGTAGGCTCTTGCAGGGTTTTGAAGGTTGAGGATATGGCCAAGTACTCCATTGATGAAACGCAGCAGGCCCGAAACCTTTTTATCGACTCCAGCCCTCAGTATGCGGTAAAAAAATTCATCAAGCTGAGGGCAGTCCCACCATCCA
>CAIXCO010000095.1 GCA_903917955.1 uncultured Chlorobiaceae bacterium
TTCAAGAGCATGGCCACGTTGTTGCGGTGGTTGAAATATATTTTTTCCGCCGACCCGCCCGGCAGAGACGCTCCCCCCTCGTGCAGAACAACGGAGGAGGGAACCGATCGAACCCGGTAACCGGCAAGCTGCATTCGCCAGCAGAGATCAATCTCCTCCATCTGCATGAAAAAATCATCATCAAAACCGCCAAGCCCTTCGGCCACCGCCCTGTTAACAAACATGGCAACGCCCGATGCCCAAAATATATCCTGCCTGTTGTCATACTGGCCATTGTCCAGCTCAACCCCGGCAAACGTGCGACCAAGGCACCAGGGATAGCCGAGCCGGTCAATCATGCCACCCGCTGCACCGGCATAGTCAAAAACCTTTTTCCCTTTTTTGTATGGCTTCAGCGCAAGGATTTTTGGCTGCAGGGCACCAAGGTGATCATCTTCAAGCGCGACGCTGACAAGATGCTCAAGCCACAACGGGTCGTGCTCCGTGTCGTCATTCATAAAAACCACATAGTCAGCCGTAGAGCTTTTCAGCCCTGCGTTACAGCCACCGGCGTACCCCCTGTTTTCAGCCAGCCGCAACAATCGCGCATTGCGGTAGCGCTTGATTAGAAAAACAAGGCCAGCCTCTGTTCCGCCGTTATCAACCACAATAATGCTCATTGAAGGGTAACGTGTCTGTTCGAGCGAGTCAAGGCAGCGTTCAAGCATGTCGCGCCGCCTGTAATAAGGAATAATTATATCGACTGAGGGAGAGTGCATCGGCTCAGCGCAGCGTTTTCCAAAACCCGGCTGCAAGACGGGCGCTCTCTTCAGGGGTCGCAGAGCCAGCAATATGCTGCAAGAGGGCACTCCCCACAACGGCACCATCGGCATACTGCCACATTGACTCAACACGTGCCTTGTCCTTGATGCCAAAACCAACAACAAATTTTTTCCGGGTATGCCGACGCACCCTTTGCAGATAGTCGTCAACCGCCTCCCCCGACGCCGCATCAGAGAGCTTGGCCGTGCCTGTTGTGCCATTGACCGCAAGGCAGTAGGAAAAATCGGTCGAAAGGCCATCAATAAGCTCAATCCTTTCGGGTGGAGTGACTGGTGAAATCAAAAACACAACGGTCAGGCCAATTTTTTTGGCTTTTGCAAGAAAATCTGCCGCCTCTTCGGGAGGAAGGTCGGGAATGAGCAGACCATCAACCCCCGCTTCCCAGGCATCATGCAAAAAAGAATCAATCCCGTAGACAATAACAGGATTACAATAACCCATGAGAAGGATGGGTACCGTAATCTTCCGGCACCCTTCACCCTGTCGCGCCCTGCGTACCAGGTCAAGAAGATGGCGGATGGTGACACCGTTACGGATAGCGATATGGGCCGCCTCCTGAATCACCGGCCCATCCCCGATCGGGTCAGAGTAGGGCATACCAAGCTCGATGATATCGGATCCACTCTCCTCCAGCGCCTCAAGCACCGGGAGCGTCGAACCAACAACCGGAAACTCGGGCATATAATAGGCTATCAGCAGTTTTTTATCCTGCTGCAACAGGGAGGTAATTCTGTTTTGGAGCATAACGGATTGATTCAATCAGCGCAAAAGTTGTGGAATAAGAAAAATGTCGAGTATCATAGAGAGCATGGTGATGATATGGACCAGAACGCTCCCCCAGAGATTGCGGGTTTTGAGGACAAGATAACCGCCGAAAATACCAATCGGAAAGGCCATCATCCCCATCAGCGCCCGCTCTTTAAAACCGACCGGAGCAACGGCAAAGTGGTTGACAACGTAGAATATGGTTGTAAGGAAGACCGTCAGATGCTTGTTGAAACCCCGCTCAATCATGGAAGAGAACATGATGCCGCGCCAGAGAAA
>CAIXCO010000096.1 GCA_903917955.1 uncultured Chlorobiaceae bacterium
GATACCGGCGGTTCTTGCCATTTCAGGATAGGCGGGTTTTTTCTGGTCAAGAAAGCCTGGCATTTTTTCGCAGGGTACAAAAATCGGAGTCTCATCACCTGAAGAGATGCTTCCGCTTCCATTTCCTGTGCCTGTCTGTATTGCCTGCTTCAACTCCCTCTGCGTGGCAACCGTCTGCAAGGGAGGTGCTTCCTCCTGGCTGACCTGCTTGATTTTTCCGACATTGGGCGGAGCCACAACCGCAGGAGATGACGGAGTGACAGGAACCGGTTCCGGCAGATCAAGCGGAGGGGGTGGCGGAAGCTGCGTCACACTAGTCACAACTTCATAGCACTCAATCATGGGTTTTTCGTCATTGCCAAACAAACCGGTCAATGAAACCAGTTTCTGCCAGTTGGCCGTGACAAGCCAGAAGATGCCAAGAAGCACAATGGCCGTAATGACCCCGTGGCTGAGAAAAAGATGGGCCTGACGGCGCAAGGCAAGATTGCCGTACGGCAACCGCCGCAAGCGGTCAGTATCAAGAAACTCTTCCGGAAAAGACCATGAAATGGCTTTGCGGTGAGCTTGATTATGGATGGTATCGAGTTTTGACTGCACTTGAACGAACTCCTTTTCCGGGATTCCTCTCCCAAAGTTAAATAGCTCTCTGTATTTCGACTGCATCCTGATCGGTATAGTCATCAAGACTGAAGCGGTCAATTTTCATGAGGTTCAGCTCGTCTATAATATCGACCAAATGCTTGTACTTCGCCTTTTCACTGATTTTGACCACAATGACGAGCTTTGCATTCGCCGCCGTCTGCTGCCTCAAAAGCTGTCGCAACTCTCCGCTCAAGGCCAACTGTTGGCTGTCGGCGGGATCGTAAAGAGGGATTTTCCGGGGTGCTTCATTGCCAAGCGAGCAATAAGCCATAACGTTATCGGCAATACGGAGTGTCATCACGTTCGACTCAACAACCTTCACCTCCGCCTTTTCGGGAGGCATGTTGATCTCCATCGTGTTCGATTTTGAAAAGGTCGTTGTCAGCATGAAAAAGGTGAGTAGAAGAAATGCCACATCGACCATCGGTGTCATGTCGAGATGAAAGCCGATCCTTTTTGAGCGCCTTCTCCCTTTTTTTGAAGTGCGACGTCCACCTGGGGAATCAACAATACCCATAATCAGCGAACCTCCCTTTCGAGAACGGTAATGAGGTTAAAGGTGAGCATGTTTGCCTTTTTGTACACTTTGATGACGTGGTTCACGGCATCAAAACCTGCATCGGCATCAGCGCGGATAACCGGACGAAGCTTCTGGTCGGCAAAACGGGCCATGACCACAAACCGGTCGAGCTCATCGCGATCGACCCGGAAATTTTCGGCCAGTTTAAATTTTTTCAGGGAATCCGCAACGGCAATAGCAGAGAACCCCGCTTTCTGAAGCTTGGGTTGCACAACGGAATTAAAAATTTTTACCCTCGTCTGCTGTGAGGAGACCCCCATGAAAAATGAGTTGTCACCACCGACCGTCACCGTCAGAACGTCTGACTCGGGAAGCTTCACCTGCGAATGAGATGAAGGGAGAGCGATCTGTACAACCTCGGGAGGACGAAACTTGGTGGTCAGCATGAAAAAGGTCAACAGAAGAAATGCGACATCCACCATCGGAGTCATATCGATCCGGAACCCGATCCGTTTAGCCTTGATTCTCGACATCAGCGATTATTCCGGTTTACCGGTTCCGAGAGTCTGTATGATATAAAATGCCGCTTCATCAATCAGGTAGCTGAAACGGTCAACCCTGCTGGTAAAGACGTTATAGGTGACAATACCCATGATACCGCCAAGAATACCGATTGCGGTATTAAAAAGCGCTTCGGAGATGCCAAGCGAGAGCTGCACGGCATCAGGAGCGCCACTGGTTGCCATGGCCGCAAAGGCACGGATCATGCCAAGCGTTGTTCCAAGAAGACCGACCATGGTAGAGATGGAGGCAATGGTAGAGATGGCTACAAGGTTTTTTTCGAGAAGCGGCATCTCCATCACCGTGGCCTCTTCGACCGCCTTTTCCATATCACTGATCTTTTTTTCGCGATC
Source organism: uncultured Chlorobiaceae bacterium (assembly GCA_903917955.1). GTDB lineage: Bacteria > Bacteroidota > Chlorobiia > Chlorobiales > Chlorobiaceae > Chlorobium. Next base: position 2,080 of record CAIXCO010000096.1, read on the forward strand.
AGTAACATTATAGGCCACAAGCATTTTATACCGGTCAAGCACTGAGCGCAAAACGGCGGCGAGAGAGCTTTGATGAGCGTCACATTTGGCAATGGCCTGGTCAATAAGCCCTTTGTCGATATCTTGCTTGAGGCTCCGCACAAATTCGGGAATATTTCCCTTACCCGAAGCTTTGTTCAGGGCAATGATGCGCTCAACAATGTAGGCGACAAGCATCAGAATAAGCGCCATAAGCACGGAGACAACCGGACCACCCTTCCATATAGCATGAAAAATAGATTCAGGCGGAGTGGTGCCCATCCAGACATAGAAGAGCAGAGAGACCGCGTAGGTTACTGCAATGAGTATCCCCGTAAAAAAACCCTGTTTCATAGACTCTTATTTTTTTTGACTATTCTGAGAGGTAAACGAAGCATTATGAACCACCCTGCAATTTGCTATACTGTGACACAGTTTTTAAAGCAACCCAAACTCCGATGCTGAGCCTGAATAAAGCTGAACGGTAAAGCCCGATCAAGACAGAGAGAACCCCGGGTTTTAATTTAGTAAATAAGCTGGCAATTTTTCAACAGTAATCGTTCATTAAAGGAAAAAAGCACGTGTTCCTGCAACAATATTCAAGACATACAGGCGCATGATCCCTCCGGCAATTGTTGACGAGGTACGGCAAACGGCAGACATTGTCGAAGTCATCTCTGATTATCTGACGCTTCAGCCTTCGGGACGCAACTACAAGGCGCTCTCTCCCTTTACTGCGGAGAAAACCCCCTCTTTTTTTGTTTTTCCCGACAATCAAATCTACAAATGTTTTTCGACCGGCAAAGCGGGGAACGTCTTCTCCTTTGTCATGGAGATGGAAAAACTCCCCTTTCCTGAAGCAGTTGAACAGGTTGCCCGGCGCTCAGGCTTCGACCTCACCCGCTTTACCGAAAAAAAAGAGCCGAAATCGGCGCATGAAGAGAGCCTGACCGAGACCCTCCGCTGGGCGGCAAAGTTCTTTCATGGAAAACTGACAAGCGGAGAGGGAAACGCGGGTTATTCCTATCTGGAAACTGAGCGTGGGCTGACGGAAACAACAATCAAAACGTTTGGCCTCGGCTATGCGCCCGACGCATGGGATCATCTCTTCACCGAGGCAAAGCGGGCGGGCATAGCGCAGGAGCAGCTTATTGATCTTGGCCTCATCACAGCGAAGAAAGAGGGGAACTCCTGGTTTGACACCTTCCGCAACAGGGTGATTTTTCCCATTTTTTCTGTTGGCGGTACTGTTGTCGGCTTTGGCGGACGCACCCTTGAAAAGGAGACGCAGACGCCCAAGTACCTTAATTCACAGGAGAGCAAGCTCTTTGAAAAATCAAAGCTCCTCTATGGACTGCACGCCGCCAAAAATGAGATCCGGCGAATGGAGAGCGTACTGCTTGTTGAGGGGTACATGGATGTTCTGGCCCTGCACCAGGCGGGTATGACCAATGCGGTGGCCTCGTGCGGCACCTCACTGACACGCTACCAGGCAAAAATTTTGACCCGTTACACCAACCGCGTGCTCTTCATGTATGATGCCGACTCGGCGGGACAAAAATCGATGATGAGAGGTATCGACACCCTTCTGGCTGAAAACCTCACCCCCTTCGTCATCATGCTTCCAAAAGGTGACGATCCCGACACCTTTGTTCGTCGTGAGGGGCGTCAAAAATTTTTGCAGTTTGCTGAAGAGAATATGCTTTCGTTTCAGGATTTTCAGCTCCGTTTCTTTAAGGAGTCGGGAAATTTTGAACAGCCCGAGGTAAAGACGAAAGCGATCAAGACAATGGTACACACCATTGCGCTGATTCCTGACCGTATCCGCCAGGAGCTTTATATGCAGGAGCTGTCAAAAAAACTTGCCATCACCCTGGCAGCGCTCAAGGAACTTCTTGGCAGCGAGGAGGCTGGAGAGGAAAAGAGGAGATCGGCAGAGGAAAACCGGCGAGAAATTCCACCGCCACGCAAGCCAGAAGCGGAGCTCTCCGTACTCGAAAAGACCTTTTTGAAAGCGCTGCTTGAGAGCACTCAGTACGGAAATACAGTGCTCGAATTTGCCGCTTCGCATGAAGAGATGCTTGATTTGCCACACCCGGTGGCACAGCAGATTTTTACCCATTTGATCCGCCGTTACCAGGCTACGGCCAGCAATGCGGAAGAGAAAATAGATATTGCGTCGGAGATAAGTCAATTCAGCACTCCTGAATCAAGAGATCTTGCTGCCAGCTTGCTGATTGATCAGCCCATCAGCAAAAAGTGGCTTGAACAATCCAACGTCCACGCCGATAACGCGAAACGGTGTCTTGCGATGTTCCTTGACGGCTTCAAGAACCTTATTCTTGAACCCCTGGTGGCTCAAAAAAACCGGCTCACCGAAAGCATCCGGGTTGAAAACGATACGGAACGCGAAATTCAACTGTTGAGGGAGAAGATTGTGCTTGATAAAAAAATCCAGACAACTTCCCGTGATCTCAAAAAGATGATCACCTCCATTCTCGAAAACAGTTGACCACCCTTCTCCCCGCACCATAAACAATGCGGGGGGGATACAGAAAACTATACGTTATACCCTTCAATCGGGTTGCTCAGGCAGAGCGCTTTGATTTCCTCACGGACGGAGCGACAGACTTCAGCAACATCAGCCTTCTCAGCCGATGAGATTACCCTGTCGATAAGCTCAGCGATAAGGGTGCTGTCGGCCTCCTGCATCCCTCTTGTTGTCATGGCAGGGGTGCCGATGCGAATACCGCTCGTCACAAAGGGCGATTTGTCGTCAAAAGGCACCATGTTCTTGTTGACGGTGATGCCTGCTGCGTGCAGGAGGTTTTCGGCAACCTTGCCGGTAACGTTCTTGTTGCGCAAATCAAGCAGCATGAGATGGTTTTTGGTGCCACCGCTGACAATGTTGTAGTCGAGAGAGAGAAACTTTGCCGCCATCGCTGCAGCATTTTTGATGACCTGAGCGGCATAGTCGCGGAATGAGGGCTGAAGGGCCTCACCAAAAGCGACCGCCTTGCCGGCGATGATGTGCATCAGGGGACCGCCCTGGATGCCCGGCATCACTTCGGCGTCCATCACCTCCGACATCATCTTGAGGCGTGAACCTGTTTTTGTTTTGATGGTAATGCCCATGGGATTTTCGAAGTCGGTGCCCATCATAATCATGCCGCCCCTCGGACCGCGAAGGGTCTTGTGGGTGGTGGTGGTCACAAAATGGCAGTGTGGCATGGGGTCGCCCAGAAAACCGGCAGCAATCAGCCCGGCAGGATGAGCGATATCAGCCATCAAAAAGGCTCCGACCTTGTCGGCAATTGCGCGGAAAGCCTTGACATCAAAACCCTGCGAGTAGGCGCTTGCTCCGGCAATAATCAGTTTTGGACGAACCTTGAGGGCAAGCTCCTCGACCTTGTTCATGTCAATGCAGCCCGTTTCGCGATCGACGCCGTAAGAGTGCGCATCGTACATCTGACCTGAAAAATTGACCGAGCTGCCGTGGGTAAGATGACCGCCGTGCGACAAATCAAGCCCCATGATAGTGTCACCGGGTTTCAGCACTGCAAAAAGCACCGCCATGTTGGCGCTTGAGCCGGAATGGGGCTGAACGTTGACATAGTCGCAACCAAAGAGCTTTTTGGCCCGGTCGCGAGCGAGGTTTTCGGCCACATCAACATATTCGCAACCGCCATAATAGCGCTTGCCGGGGTAGCCTTCGGCATATTTATTGGTCATCACCGATCCGCACGCCTGCATGACGGCACGACTGGTGAAGTTTTCGGAAGCAATCAGTTCAAGCGTTTCGGTCTGCCGCACGGTTTCGCTGGCAATAGCATCGAAAAGCTCTTTATCCTGCAATTGAAGGATATCGGTATCCATCGTCTTTCATTCCTTTTCCTGACGGAAGTTTACGGGTTGATTGGTGTTTTTTCAAAAGGGGTGCTCCCTGCCGCGCATGAACAGCCAAGGATATGGCCGAGCTTGTCGCGCTTTGTATCGAGGTAGATCTGATTCATGGGGTTTGAGGCAATTTCAAGCGGAATGCGCTCAACAATTTCAAGGCCATAGCCCTCAAGACCGACCACTTTTTTCGGATTATTGGTCATCAGCTTCATTTTGCGCACCCCAAGATCCTTGAGAATCTGTGCTCCAATGCCATAGTCGCGCAAATCAGCTTTGAATCCGAGTTGTTCATTGGCCTCAACCGTATCAAACCCTTCGTCCTGAAGGTTATAGGCTTTCAGTTTATTGATCAGGCCAATGCCCCGGCCCTCCTGCATCAGATAAACCAGTACACCGCGCCCCTCTTCTTCAATCATCGTGAGTGCTGAAGCGAGCTGATTGCCA
>CAIXCO010000097.1 GCA_903917955.1 uncultured Chlorobiaceae bacterium
CGATTTCAAGGTTACCGATCGGCATGAAGCCCATAAAAATCATCATGTAGAGGCTCATCACCCGTCCTCGAAAGCGGTCATCAACGGTACTCTGGATGGTGGCGCTGAGGGTTGAAACGGCTGAAACAAGTCCAAAGCCACTGACAAAGAGAAAGAAGAGCGCCGCCGGAAGAAAGGTCGTAAAGGTAAAACCGATAAGGGCGAAAGCGAAGAGGATGGTGCCCCCGGCAATAAAGACAAGGCGGTCAACCTTTCGGGAGTAGATGGAGAGCAACACGGTACCGACAACAGAGCCAAGACCGGAGACACCGTAGAGGTAGCCCATGCCCGATGCGTCCATGCCGAAGGTGTGCTTGGCAATAACGGGCAACATGGTGACGTAGGACCATGCAAAAATGGCAATGACCGCAATAAAAAAGATACTGGTTCTGATCAGCGGATGGCTCCATGAATAGAGCAGCCCCTCTTTGATCGCCTGCAGGGGGTTCTGGGTGGTTTTTTCAAGCGGCTCTCTTTGCGCCCGTTTCATGGAGAGCAGGGAGAGAAGGACAGCAAAAAAACTGACACCGTTGACCAGAAAGGCGCTGCCTGTACCGGTGGCCGATATAAGAAAACCGGCAATGGCGGGGCCGATAATTCGCGAACCATTATAGATTGCCGAGTTCATGGCAATGGCTGAGGGGAGATGTTCCCGCTCGACAATTTCACTCAAAAAGGCCTGGAGCGCGGGCACATTGAGGGCATTCACGCAGCCGAGAAGAAAGGAGAGTACAAGGATAATCCAAAGAGTTACCGTGCCGGTCATGGCAAAAATCCCAAGGACAAAAGCAAGCAGCATGGCCGCCGACTGCGTCCAGAGCAGAATGGTGCGCCTTGGATAGCGATCAACAATAACACCGCCCAAAAGGGAGAGAAAGAGTGGAGGCAGTGTGGATGCCGCAGCGGCAAGCCCTACGTCGAAGGCGGAACCGGTTATTTCGAGCACCAGCCACCCCTGCGCCACCATCTGAATCCAGGTACCAATCATCGAGATTACCTGTCCCGGAAAATAGCGACGGAAATTCTGACTCTCAAAGGCGGGAAAAGCTGAAAGTAATTGAGCTGAAAGACGATTTTTTTTTTGATACGTCAATGTATTCTGATTGGTTTGTGAGGCAGTTTCAGCAGGCAGGGTCATCGCTTAAAAAAATATTCTGTTATCTCATTCTTCCGTATTCAAAGGTATCAAAAGAAAGCGAAATCTCTTGCTGATTTTCAGCGGATAGCACAGAAAACCGGCGATAGCGGGAGGAGGACTCCTTCAGTTGTGTATTGATGATTAGGAGCAATTCTCTTCCTCTTTCAACAAAATTAGCCGTACATTTACGCGGCCATTATAATTGTGATGACCGTTGTGTTAACTTTTTTCACCAATAAAAAAGGAGCTATTCAAATGAATGTTGTTAATCCGGAAGCTATCGGGTTGTTCGGGCTGATCATCACCGTCTGGGTGTTTGGGCTTGAACAGTTGGGATTCGGGCTTGACAAGGAAACTGATCCTGCAAAGCTGGGACGCAATCTCGCCAATATCGCCCTCTGGTTCGGCGGTGTTGCGCAGCTTTTTACTGCGGTCTGCATGTATCTGTTCGACATGGGGTTACCTGCTGACATACGCATTTACCTCGGTACCATCTTTGCTACCTACGGGCTTTTCTGGGTTGTTGTCGCCATGCATTTCTACAACCCCGGCGACAAAAAGATCTATGCCCATCTCTTTCTTGGTATCTTTTTCATCACGGCAGTCTTTAGCTACAAAGCTATTCTGCTTGGTAAAATTTGGCCGTTAGCCACCGTGCTGTTGCTCATTAACGTGCTGACCATTTTGCTGCCTTTTGCCTGGTACAGGCAGAACGCCTTGATCACGAAAATCTGCGGCGCAACAAATGTTGCCATCGGCCTCTGTGCCCTTCCGCTCCTCTTCAAATCCCTGGGCGTGTAACTTGCTCCCATCTTGCCCGAAACAGCCATCAGTGTTACGGCTGTTTCGGGCCACACCGACCCTCTTTCTGCTCCACAACCTCTTCGCTGATTATTTTTATACTCCTTACACCTCAATTGCTTATTTTGACGCTCTTTCTCCTGTTGCAACGAAACAGAAGCACTGACCAACTGAAATAAAGAACATCATCCCGGCAGAAAAACCAATGATTGCACTGCACATCTCCATACTTGACGGCGCCCCGTTCCTTTGGAGTGAAGGAAAAAAGATCGGGATGCTGAAAGAGTTGCGGCTGGCAATGGACGGCATCGGCATGATTTCACTGCGCAGCAACACCACAAAAGAGTTTTGTGTCTGGCTGCCAGGCCGGGGAGGAAAA
>CAIXCO010000098.1 GCA_903917955.1 uncultured Chlorobiaceae bacterium
AGCGAAAGCAGCTCAAGCCAGCCATCGGAGCCTTTTGCATAGAGTCCACCCTGATCAACAAAAAGCGTCCCCGGAGGTGCTGAAAGGTTTGCAACAAAGAGTTCTGCCGGAACGGCCCTGAAGATCTTCATGGTTTTTCCCCTGAAGGTTGTCCATGCCGCAGGCTTCAAGGCAAGCCCCCTGATAAAGTCATGAAGAGCCGAAACGGATTGCGACCACTCAAGACGTGTATTGTCGCGGGTGAGTTTGGGAGCCCTTGAGGCAAGCGCATCATTCTGGCTCGATACCACCACACTCCCGGAAGCCATCAACTGCAGGGTATCAACCACAACCCGGGCGCCAATAACGGAGAGACGAGCGGCAAGTTCGCCAGCATTTTCATCAGGAACTATCGGCGTCTTTTCCTGGAGAATGATATTGCCGGTATCGACGCGCTGCTGAAGAAAAAATGTGGTGACACCGGTTTCGCCCTCTCCCCTGATAATGGCCCAATTGATGGGTGCAGCACCACGATAGGCTGGCAAAAGTGAGGCGTGAAGATTAAAGGCACCAAGAGCAGCCTGCTCATAGACCGCAGGCGGAAGAATGCGGAAGGCGGCAACAACAATGGCATCTGCCCGACATGCAGCAACCGTTTCCGCAAAATCGGGGCAGGTGACATCATCAACTTCATACACCGGGAAGGCAAGGGCAAGCGCAGCCTGCTTTACCGCCGAGGGCTCAGCATCGGCATGTTTACTCTTGCGAGGCTTGTCTCGACCGGTAACAACCAGTACAATTTCAAACTTCTCTTTTTCAGCCGCAATCGCCTGTAATGAAGGAACGGCAAAATCGGGCGTTCCCATAAAAATAATCCGCATGGCACTCAAGAGTTTTTCGTTATGGCAGCAACGTCACGCGGAACAACCGGATAGTCGGCATCGACAATGCCGGAAGCAAGAGCCGCAAGTTCCTTCTGGATTTTTTTCCGGTCGCGCTTCTCCATCCTGTCGACAAAAAGGGTGCCATCAAGGTGATCGATCTCATGCTGAAGCGCCCTTGCAGCCATACCGGAAAATTCACCGGTGTGCTCTTCAAAATGCTCATCACGATATTTCAGGGTAATAACCGAGGGGCGCGTCACATAACCTTTAACGCCTGGAACACTCAAACAACCCTCCTCCATCTCGTTATAGCTCCTGACAGAAAGTATATGGGGATTGATGACCACCATCGGCTTTTCTCCCTCATACTCTTCGATACAAGCCAGATCAAGCACAAGCAGGCGGATCGAATGCCCTACCTGGGGGGCGGCCAAACCAATACCCGAAGCATTGCGCATCGACTCAAGCATGGAGGCAACAAGCTCTCCAATGTCGCTGTCAACACCTTTCAGCGGCTTGGCTTTCTGTCGAAGAATGTCATCACTGTAAATATTGATCGGTAAAATCATAGTGCTTCAATTTTAAACATAATATAGCCCTGTATCAGCAACGCTCCACACCATCCTGCATTTTCGCACAATGCACAAACCCCGCTTTTGCGGGGTTTGTTGCGGAGAGGGAGGGATTCGAACCCTCGGTAGCCCTATAAGAACTACGTCGGTTTAGCAAACCGGTGCCTTCAGCCGCTCGGCCACCTCTCCAGGATGGTGTTGCGGAGGATGAGGGACTCGAACCCCCATGGGCGTGAACCCGGCAGTTTTCAAGACTGCTGCCTTACCAATTAGGCAAATCCTCCGAGTTTATAAAGAACAGTGGACGAATATAATAAATCATCCCGAAAATCATGAAAAAAAAACTTATAACGTTATTTCAGCAATTTTCCTGGCGGAGAGGGAGGGATTCGAACCCTCGAGGGCTGTGACACCCTACCCGCTTTCCAGGCGAGCGCACTAGACCAACTATGCGACCTCTCCCTAATAATAAAAGGCCTGTAAGTTACACTCTATTTTTGATTTTCAAAAATATTCTCTCCCCGGGAGAGCTTTTTACATTATTATAACCTTTCTTGTGATGCCTCCTTTTTTCCAGGTGGATGTTCCCTGCGATTAACATTGTCATTCTATGCCCACTTTTTGTAAATTGGCAAAATTGATTTTGCAGACACCAACTTATCCCTGCCCTGCCCATGATGAAGATTCTCTATGAAGCGCTGACGTTTGATGATGTTCTTCTTATTCCTGCATACTCCTGCGTTCTTCCAAAGGAAACAACCACTGAAAGCCGCCTCACAAAAACCATTGCGCTCAAAATACCCCTGGTGAGCGCTGCTATGGACACCGTAACAGAATCAGGGCTTGCCATCGCTCTGGCACGTGCCGGTGGTATCGGTATTATCCACAAAAACCTGACCATCGAAGAGCAGGCACGCGAAGTTGCGAAGGTCAAGCGATATGAGAGCGGCATCATCCGCAATCCCTTTACCCTCTATGAAGATGATACGATGCAGGATGCTCTTGACTTGATGCTTCGCCATTCCATTTCAGGCATTCCTGTTATTGCTCGACCGGAATTTGAAGGAAGCCCGGACCGCAAGCTCAAGGGAATTGTCACCAACAGGGATCTGCGCATCAAACCCCAGCCTGATGCAAAAATCGTAACGATCATGACCAGCAAAAACCTCATTACTGCCCGTGAGGATGTTGATCTTCAAAAAGCCGAGGAGATCCTGCTCTCCAACAAGATCGAAAAATTGCTCATTACCGATAGTTACGGAAACCTTAAAGGACTGATTACCTTCAAGGATATCCAGCAACGCAAACAGTTCCCCAACGCCTGCAAGGACTCGCAAGGGCACCTGAGAGTGGGGGCCGCAGTCGGCATCAGCGCCAATACACCTGAAAGAGTGCGTGCTCTCGTTGATGCAGGTGTCGATATCATTGCCGTCGATACGGCTCACGGCCACAGCAAAGCGGTGCTTGATATGGTCAAGAGCATCAAAAAAAGCTGGCCTGAGTTGCAGATTATTGCTGGTAATGTTGCAACTCCTGAAGCGGTCAGAGATTTAATCGAAGTTGGAGCGGACTGCATAAAAGTAGGTATCGGACCAGGCAGTATCTGCACCACGCGAATTGTTGCCGGTGTCGGTATGCCTCAACTGACCGCCATTATGAACTGTGCGGAAGAGGCGGCCAAAACCAACACTCCGGTCATTGCTGACGGCGGCGTGAAGTACAGCGGCGATATTGCAAAAGCGCTCGCCGCAGGAGCTGACTCCGTCATGATCGGAAGTATTTTTGCCGGAACCGATGAGAGCCCGGGGGAGACAATTCTCTACGAAGGAAGGAAATTCAAGACCTATCGCGGCATGGGTTCCCTCGGCGCCATGTCGGAACCCGAAGGGAGCAGCGACCGCTATTTCCAGGATGCATCAAGTGAGTCGAAAAAATATGTGCCTGAAGGAATCGAGGGAAGGATTCCGGCCAAAGGGAGCCTTGATGAAGTGGTCTACCAGTTGATCGGCGGACTGAAATCGGCAATGGGGTATTGCGGAGTCACCTGCATTGAGGAGCTGAAAAACAATACACGCTTTGTGCGCATCACCTCGGCAGGTCTGAGGGAGAGCCACCCGCATGATGTCAAGATCACCAAGGAAGCGCCCAATTATTCAACTGCAATGTAGTTAAATACTGGGACTTATAGTGGTTATAAGTCCCAGTATTGTTCTTTTATTTGTCGTCGGTCAGCCCTTCGAGGCGATCTTCGAGATCTGCGTAGATCTGCTGCAACTCATCAATCATACTTTGATCGGCTTTCCACATGCCACGACCGCTTGCCTCAAGCATTCGGCCTACGATGTTCTTGATTGCCTGGGGATTGAGCGTTGCAAGCCGCTCCCTCATTTCGGGATCAAGCGCGTAGGTCTCGGCAGTCTTTGTGTAGACCCAGTCATCGACACTCTTGGTTACTGCGTCCCAGCCAAGCATGTAGGTGACGCGGTTGCTGATTTCACCGGCACCACTGTGACCGTGCTTGAGCATCCCTTCAAACCACTTTGGGTTGAGCAGTTTGGAACGGTACTCAATGCGCAGCGATTTGTCGGCATCATCTACCTTGATGTCGGAGGTAAACGATTCAACATAGTTCAGCTTGACGTCCCCTCCTTTTGTGTTGCGGCGGCGCGCAGCCAACTGAAGCGACCCGGATGAAGAGAAATAGTGGTCAATATCGGAGATACCAAATTCGGTAGAATCAACCTGATGCACCACCCGGTCAACTGAGCCAAGCAGTTTCTGCAGAATGGCGGACTCATTCTCCCCTTTGCGGCCTCCACCGTAGGCACTGCTGTTACGACGGATAAAGAGATCGTCAAGATCATTTTCTGATTCCCATGCCGAATCCTCAATCATGTCATCAACATAGGTGCCGTAGGCACCGGGAGCCTGGGTAAACTGCCGGGCGGTCGCAGTCTCGAACGCCATGCCCGATGCAATCGCCTCGTCAACATGTTTTTTGACATAGTTCATCTCCACTGGTTCATCCGCTTTGGCCGCTTCCTTGACGAGACGGTCGAGCTGATCCATAAGAAGACCAAAAGCATCACGGAAAATCGGGCTGAGCTGCATGAGCACATCAATGCGGGGACGACCAAGCTTGTCGAGCGAGACAAGACTGTAGTGGCTGATTTTACCGAAGGCGTCATAGGCGGGTTCACCTCCGAGCAGCCGAATTACAACGGCCACTGCCTCACCCTTGGTTTTAATGGTATCAAGACCCCAGAGTACCTGGGCGATGGTTTCGGGATACTCTCCTCCATTTTCTTCACGATGCTTTTTGACAATGCTGTCGGCAATGAGCGTTCCGCGCTTGAACGCGAGTACCGATGGAATTCTCCATGGATCAATGGAGTGGATGTTACGGCCCGAAGGGAGGACGTTGATACCGTCGCGCACCAGGTCTCCACCAGGACCGGAAGAGATATATCGGCCACAGAGCACCTTCATAAGGGAATCAAGCTCACCAGTATTGTCGCGAAGGGCAAAGAGAAGCTGTGCCCCCTCCCTGATCAACTGTTCAATAAAGGGCAAAGACTCTGCGGAAGGCTTCCCCCCTCCTGTTATTGTAGCAAAGGCACTGGCGGCATTTTTGCGGTCAAAGAGCACCTGCTGAACAAAATCACGGCAGGCACCATCAACCCACTCACGCAAGCGTATAGCCTCCTCTTCGCCCTTTCTCGACCGACTGGTCAACTCCTCATAGTTCCTGAACTCTCCACCCTTGCCCGAAGCATTCATGAGAAGAGTTGGTAGAGTTTTACCCTCTTCCTCCCTGTTTTTAAGGGTTTCAGTGACGGTGATAATCTGTGCTTCCAGAGGGCTCGCCTCACCAAAGACATGAAGAGAGTTAGAAATCAGCCGGTTTTCGAGTTCGCTTACGTAGATATAGAGCCTGCTGACGTAATCGCTGAACCCTTCGTTTTCAGGGCGGGGGCAATCGTCCGTCAGATTGAGCAGTTCGGCTTTCTGCATAATAGCCTCTTCAAAGCCCGAGCTCTCTCCCTGCCCTTCAATGGAGCCTGAAAAAATTCTCTCGCGGAAATCGGTCAGCAGATCTTTCAATGCGGGAAGCTCCTTGTAAAGACCGGCACGAGACAGCGGTGGCACAACGTGGGAGACCATTGTCGCCAGCCCGCGCCGTTTGGCAATACTCGATTCACTCGGATTGTTCACCGGATAGATGTAGATATGCGGCACCTCTCCAAGAAGGGCATCCGGCCAGCAATCGCCCGTAAGGCCGGTCGGGAGTCCCGGCATCCATTCGACCGATCCGTGCATACCGACATGCACCATGGCATGGGCCTGAAACTCCCGGCTTATCCAGCGATAAAAGGCGATATACTGGTGGTGCGGCGTGTTTGACTTGTCGAAGAGCAACCGCATGGGATCACCCTGTACCCCAATGCGCGGCTGAACACCAATAAAGATATTACCAAATTGTAGACCTCCGATAAAGACATCATGCTCCCCGATTGGCACAATCTCTCCTGGAAATTTCTGCCACCGATCCTCAATACGTTCCCGCTCCCGTGAAGAGGTGAGCCCCTTGAAGCTATCATAGCTCACTTTCAGGGCATCCTGCTGATGCTGTTTGATCTGGTGATCAGTTGCCTGATCAAGCGCATGAAAAAGTGCTTCGGACGATTCGGGGAGCTGACCAACATTGTATCCCTCCTTTTTCAGCCTCTGCAGAGCAGCCAAAAGCGTTCTGGGAACATCGAGAAGGGCCGCAGTGGCTTTTTTGCCAAGACCGGGAGGATAATCGTAGACGACAAAGGCAATTTTTTTATCTTTGTTGGCCGTTGCCCGCAGACGGAGCCACTGACTGACAATACCTGCAAGCCTCTCAAGCCGTTCAGGAACCGTCTCTACCTTGCCATCCTCAATAGCTCCAAGCACAACCGGACAAATCGCACCGTCCATCTCTGGAATGGCATAGGTAAAGGTCATCTGCATGGGCGAGACGCCAAGCTCTTTCCATGATTCAAACCCCTGGGTCAAGAGAGGCTGGGCAACGATATAGGGAACATCAAGTTTGGTCATGATCTCGTGACGCGCCTCAGCCGCCGTGCCCGGTTTTGTCGATCCGGCAGGGCCACCCACAAGACCAAAGCCCATCATATTGACCAGAAGATCAATTTTCTCCTTGACAAACCAGTCCCGCACCAGTACGTGGCCTTCCACTCCCGTCACAAAGGCTGGAAAGAGATGAATTCCCCGTTTTTCAAGCGAACGGATCGTGTTGTCGATATAGCTTTTTTCCTGCAGCAGGTGCTTGCGGAAAAACAAAAGGCCGATTTTCTGCCCCTTGTCGATGTTGATCCCGCGCTTTTTCAACCAGTTTTTGTAACTCTTGACATCTGTAAAAAAGGCTGGAGCGTCAGGATGATAGATACCCATGTTCGGCACTTCAACAAGCGCTCCGACAGTGACCGGCTCATTAAAATATTCCCTAAGAATAAGGCGGAACATATTGGCGATATTCTCCGCCGTCGGCTGCATCCAGTAGGAGTAAACCATCAGCCAGTTTTTGAAATCCTTTGCCTTGTTGGGCACGAGGGGAAGTATGGTGCGCATGATTTTCATGAGCTTCATGTAGCCGTAAAGGGCATCCTCATCGCGCCCCTTCACCAGCATTTTGGCTACTTTTTTGACCATATCCGGCATACCGGCCTTGCCATCCCCGACAGAATAGCTTCCAACCTTGGTCAGTGCCATAGCCTCTGGCATGGACTCAAAAATAAAGATGGTCTTTTCATTACTCGATTGATCAAGCTGTTGCTTGAACCAGTCGATCTGCTCCTTGAAATTGATCATGCTCATAAACAGGCAATCGGCCTCCTGAATTGCTTTCGCCGCTTCGGGATGCTTTTTTTCAAGATCAATATCACTCAACTGGGTCAATTCAGCTTCGCTGGAAAGAAGCCCCTTAATCTTTTTCCAGAGGGCAGCGTTGTACTGCTCAAGACCGACAACAGCAACAATTTTACGAAGATCAGACATGATAAAATAAGTAGGTACGCATTAGAGTATCTCGTTCACAACGACTATAAAACGGTATATCTTCTAATGTATAAAAGAAGCGGAATAATTCCGAAAATGACCTTTCCAGTCTGGGGAACCGGAAAGGTCTTCGAGAATCAAAAGCTCAGTGCAGCTTCAACAATCTGTTCGGCTTTGGCATTGGGCAGGTAAAAATAACGTCCACCGAGCTTCTGGGCAAGTTTGGGTGCTTCGCCCCTCGATAGATAGTTCATCTGCGTATCAATAACAATGGAGGCTACACCATCAGCCTGGATAGAGAGCGAAAGCGCCTCTATCTCCTTTTCAAGCAGCTCCTTGGATATTTTTTCTGCATTCGGGTCAAAGGTAGCCTGCAACCCGATATTACCGCGACCATCGGTGATCAGCACAAACATGATCTGTGAAATACCTTTGGTACGCGCCTGTTTTGCAGTCTCCCAACCGAGATAGAGTGCAGAGGCAAGAGGGGTACCGCCTCCGGTAGGAAGCACATCGAGCTCGCGTTTTGCACGGTCAACACTCTGGGAGGGTGGCAAAAGAACCTGAGCCTGCTTTCCACGGAACGAGATGAGGGAGACCTGGTCGCGATGCACGTAGGCATTCTGCAAAAGACTTGCCACAGCGCCCTTGGCCTGGCGCATGCGGTTCAGCGCCATGGAACCCGAAGCATCGACCATAAAAATAAAGAGCGTCCCCGACTTGTCGCGGAACCGCTTGATCTTCACGTCATCTTTGGTGATAAGCAGTGCCGTTTTGGGCCTTCCAGCCATCTTGCTGTCACGACGGCGAGTCTCCTGCCAGGGTGCTGCAGAAATGAGTGTCGGGATAAGCGCAACTTTATTGGTACGCATTTCACCGGGCTGGGCCCTTACAAAACGTCCACGCTTGTTGTTCAGTGCTTCGCCACGGCTTCCTGTCGTCGTTTTCTTTTTTGATGCCAGAGAGATGTTCAAAATATTGTCAGGCAACTCCATCTCGATAGCATCCATCATCAGCTCCTCGATCATGTCGGGAGTCTCCTTCTTCTCCTCTTCGGCCTCGGCGTCCGGAGTATCGGCCTGCGCCTCATCATCTTCACCTTCCGGCTCCTCCTCCTCTGGCGGTTCCTCCTGGGGAGGCATATCTTCCGCAGCAGCTTCCCTTTCGGGCATACGGGTCGCACGGGGAATAAGCACAAGCTTGATGGCCTGTTTCATATCCTCCTCCTCAACATCAGTGCGCTGGGCGAGAGCGGCTGCGGCTATTGCAGCACGAACCGTAAAGATATCGACACGGTTTCCCTCAACGCCGAGACTGATGGCGGTCTGAATCAGCGCCCGAATCTGATCGTCGGTAATCGAAACACGCGGCAGCAATTCACGGGCGGCCTGGATAAAACCGGTAAGCATCCTCAGCTCATCACGAGTATCCTCTTCATCTCTCGTGCCAAGTACAATGTTGACAATTTTTTTACGTGCCCTGTAGTCGTTCTGCGCGGTAAAAGGGACAATAATACCTATGCGGTCGAGCAATCCCATGCGCACCTCACCATCGGTAGGATCATAGGTGCCCACCAGCATGAACTTCGCCGGATGCACCTCACTAAGCCCTTCGCGCTCAACGAGCACTTCGCCGCGCGAAATGGCATCCATGATATGTGATACCGCCGAACTGTCGAGAAGGCTGATGGAGTCGACATAGAGCACTCCACCATGCGCCTTTGAGAGGACGCCGTGCTGGACGACGCGAACTCCGGTTGCAAGAGTTGCCTCCAAATCAACGCCACCGATCAAACGATCTTCGGTAACGTTCAGGGGGAGTTCCACGAAGGGGGTACCTTCGGGAAGAATATCAGCAAATGCCCTGGCGAGCGTCGACTTTCCCGACCCCACGGCCGAAGGAATAACAACACCGCCAAGTTCAGAATCAACGGCCAACAGCATGAGCGCCTGCTTGGCCAGATCCATCCCTACGATATCGGTAAAAGCTATCATTATACTGCTTCCGCTTCTCCGAGGATTTTAGCGAGTTCACGATCAATTTTTTCACCTGCATCAAGGGTTTCAAGAGGATCCTTGCGCAGACGGTGACGCAGGCAAAGGCCAGCAATCTCTTTAACATGTTTCAAGGTCACAACCGTCTCACCACGGAAGGCGGCATGGGCAAAAGCGGTACGGGCAATGGTGAGTTCACCACGGTGGCCGTCAATACCAAGGTTCATACAGAGCTTTGCAATATCGGTCAGCACCTCATCGGTCATACTCACTTCAGGAAGCAGATCCTTGGCTGTCTGAATCTTTTTCTGGAGCTTCTGCTGTTCGCGACTGTACTTTTTCATAAAAGCATCGGGATCTTCGTCGAACTCGCGGCGGCGTTTGACAATATCAACACGTTTTGCAATATCAAGAATGGTGATGATACGGGCATGCAGACCAAAACGATCAAGAAGCTGGGGACGCAGCTCACCCTCTTCAGGGTTACCGGAACCAACAAGCACAAAACGTGCTGGATGGCGGATACTGATACCTTCACGTTCAACCACATTCTGGCCACTTGCAGCAACGTCAAGCAAGACGTCGACAAGATGGTCATCAAGCAGGTTGACTTCATCAATATAAAGGAAGCCGCGGTTTGCCTGAGCAAGAAGACCGGGTTCAAAGGCTTTTACACCGCTGGTAAGCGCCTGTTCGATATCAATAGTACCGCAAACACGATCTTCGGTTGCGCCAAGCGGAAGGTCAACAACCGGCACAGGAATTTTTTCAGTTGTAAGGGTCGCAGGATCAATGACCTTATTTCCTTTTTTAGCCTCCTCACCTTCAACATATTGATCGACGGTACGATTGTAGGTATCGCCCTCAACGCGGTCAATAAGAGGCAGCACTTCAGCAAGCGCCCTGACCGTCGTACTTTTTCCAGTACCCCTGTGGCCCATAACAAGCACACCTCCGATTCTCGGATCAATGATATTGAGGATCAGACTGAGCTTCATTTCCTCCTGACCAACAATTGCTGTAAAAGGAAAGGCTTGGCCGGACTTCTTTTTTGCGGCAGGCTTGACTGCTTTTTTGAGTTCCGGAGTTGCCGTGACCGTTGAACTCTCCTTTGCCTTTACCGTAGCAGGTTTCTTTGCTGCAGTTTTTTTTGCAACTGTTTCAGTCTGAGTCATAATTGATCGTTTGGTTAATACCTGTTTCTCTGTTGAACCTTGAAATTATTCACTGGAAAAGGCTTACTGTTTTTATGAGCTAAATAAAAGAGATTGAATTTATACTTTTAGAAAGACAATAGAAAATGGTTTTCGAAAACGTTACTCCAACAGCGCATTTTCTGCCGCCTCCCTGATCGTTTCAGAAAGAGTCGGATGCGCATGAACCGTATTTGCAAGTAATTCGGCAGTAACTTCAATGCGGCGTGCCAGCGCAATCTCTCCGATAAGTTCAACCGCTCCATGTCCCACAATATGCGCTCCAAGCAAGCGATTATCAGCAGCATTAAAAACAAGCTTCACCAGCCCCTCCAGATTACCGCAGGCATTGGCTTTGCCGGAAGCAGCAAACATTGATCGGCCAATCTTGAGCGTGTAACCTTGAGCTTCGGCCTCCCTTTCGCTCAACCCTACGCTTGCAACCGAAGGATCGGCATAGACACATCGGGGAATCATGCTCTCATCAATCGGCCAAGGCTCTTTCCCCGCTATGGTATCGACCGCAAGAGCGGCTTCAGCCGAAGCTTTGTGGGCAAGCAGCATTCCTCCACGAACATCACCAATGGCAAAGATATGATTGACTGAGGTTCTGCAGGAGCTGTCCGTCACCACAAAACCCCGTGCGCTCTCCACTCCGGCCTGTTCCAGACCAAGAGTGTCGCAGTTGCCGGTTACGCCGACAGCAACGAGCAGGCAATCAGCAGTAACTGGCAAGGGCTCAGCACCCTCAACCACAAGAAGACCATTCACCTGATCTCCTGATACCGTAACACCTTCCAGCTTCGCTCCGGTAAAAACAGCGATCCCCGCCTTCTGAAACGAGCGCTTCAGAACTTCCGAAACCTCCTCATCTTCAAGCGGCAAGAGTCGGGGCATCATCTCCACAAGCGTCACAGCACTACCCGCCATGGCATAAAACCAGGCCAGTTCAACACCAATTGCTCCACCCCCCAGAACAATCATGGAGTGCGGAACCCTCTTCAAGGCAAGCGCTTCACGGCTGGTTAAAATATATTTACCATCGGGCTCAAGCCCCGGCAGTTGGCGGGAACGAGCGCCAGACGCAACAATGATATAGTCAGCCTGAAGGGTTTCAACACTCATACCTTCACGAAAAATATCCAGCCTGTGCGCTCCACTGAACAACGCCTCCCCCTGGATCACCTCAACCTGCACCCGACGCAACATGAAAGCGATCCCTTTTGAAAGCTTCTGAGCCACACTGCGGCTCCGTTTGACCGCTTCAGCCAAATCGATTTCAGTACCTTCTACCTTGAGACCATAAGAGGCTGCCTTTTTAACAAAATTGAACAGTTCAGCGCTCTGTAAAAGGGCCTTTGTTGGAATACAACCCCAGTTCACGCATACACCACCCAAAGCGCCTTTTTCAATGAGGCAAACCCTCATTCCTGCCTTTGCCGCGCGAAGTGCCGCCTCATAGCCTCCCGGCCCCGAACCGATAACGGCAAGATCGACGGTACGAACTGACCCCTCAGGCAACTGTTGCTCGGAATGCATAAAAAATATGGTATGGTTTTTGTTATATACTAACGAAACAATGTATCGCCTTTAGTCTTCATGTACCGTAAAATGCAAAATCAACCACAAAAAAACGAATCCGCACAACAGGATGAACTCCCTCTTGAGGCAAAAAAACTCACCCTGCAGGTAAGCCGGGTGCAATGCCCGATGCGTATCGACCAATACCTGACACGGCAAATTGAAAACGCCACACGCAACAAGGTGCAGGAGGCTATTGAGGAGGGACGGGTGCTTGTCAATGAAAAGAGCGTCAAATCGAACTACCGCATCAAATCCTGTGATCTCATAGAGATGACCTTTCTGCGACCACCAGCTCCCGAACTTGCAGCAGAAAATATCCCCATAGAGATTATCTACGAAGACGAAGATCTGATGGTTGTCAACAAAAAAGCGGGTATGGTCGTTCATCCAGCATTCGGCAACTGGACTGGTACTCTGGCAAATGCCATTCTGCACCACATCGGCAAAGATGCAGAAGAACTCGACAAATCAGAACTCCGTCCAGGAATTGTACACCGGCTCGACAAGAACACCTCCGGGCTCATCATCATAGCTAAAAATCCGATTGCACTTCACCGCCTTGCCCGCCAGTTTGCCGATCGAAAGGTGATAAAAATCTACAAAGCCATTGTATGGGGAGTTCCTGCTCCACTTTCAGGAACCATAACAACCAATATCGGCCGCTCAAAAAAAGATCGGAAGGTGATGGCCAACTTCCCTTTTGAGGGGGAGTACGGAAAAACCGCAATCACTGATTATACGGTTACAGAGAATATACACTGGTTCTCCCAGCTTTCGCTCACACTGCATACAGGAAGAACCCACCAGATCAGGGCGCACCTGCAGCACCTCGGTCACCAGATCCTTGGTGACGAAACTTACGGCGGAGCCTCCCTGCGCATACTCCCATTCAGCAAAGGTGAAAGCTTCGTCAAAAACCTCCTTGAGCTGCTGCCACGCCAGGCCCTTCATGCCGAAACCCTCTCGTTTCATCAGCCACTAAGCCATGAACCACTCTCCTTCACGGCTCCATTGCCGGCAGATATGCAACTCGCGCTCAAAAAAATCAGGGACGCTCTCACTCAAGCCTCTCTTTGAGTGCATCACGAGAGAAGGAAGAAGCAACTTCTCTCGCTTGTGATTTGCATTTTTTAAACGATAAAACTATTCTGTAGAGAGAGCCGTCGCCCGAAACTGTGGAAATGAGGCAAAAAAAGGCAGCGACGAGAAAAAAGCAGAAAAACTGAATCAGATAAAATCCTCTCAGGGCTTACGCTAACAACGAATTGACCATGGAAAAAATATATATGGACCAGATAAAGGTACTGACACTGGACGATGAAATTGATTTCACAAATGAGATCAGTGACTACCTGAAAAATTCAGGTTTTATTCCTTATTCTGCAAATACCCCTGAGGAAGGTTATGCCATATTGAGCAAAAACAATATCGATCTTCTTATTCTTGATGTACGTTTACCTGGAACAAACGGACTGGATATTCTAAAAAACGTCAAATCCCTTTATCCTAAGATTGAAGTCATTATGGTTTCAGCACATGGCGATATGGATACCGTCATAGATTCCATAAGACTCGGAGCTTTTGACTATCTGCGTAAACCAATGAGGTATATAGATATTCAAATTGCTATAGAGCGGACACAAAAATATCTTCAAATGCAGCGAAAACTCGCCCGCGTTGAAGAGAAATACTCGTTGATCACATCCGACATAGAATCAAAAATAGGGCGCCATTGCATCGGAAAAAGTAAACAGATCATTGAGATTTATGAACTGGCAAAAAAAGCATCACAATATCCTGATATTAACGTCCTGATAACAGGTGAAAGTGGAACGGGAAAAGAAATTTTTGCAAGACTTATTCATTACATGAGCCAGCAAAAGGGAAATTATTTTGGCGCCATAAATTGCAGCGCAATAAGTGAATCCCTCATTGAAAGTGAATTTTTTGGCCATAAAAAAGGATCATTTACCGGCGCAATAGCAGATAAAAAGGGATTATTTGAAATATGCAATGAAGGAACATTGTTTCTGGATGAAATTGCTGATATGCCATTTAATCTTCAATCAAAAATCCTGCGCGCTATAGAAGAGCGCACAATTACAAGGGTCGGAGATACAAAGCCAATACAAACAAAATTCAGATTGATTGCTGCCACAAACTGTGATCTGCAAAAAATGGTGGAAGAAAAAAAATTCAGACTTGATTTGCTTCACAGATTAAACACACTGCATATACATATCCCTCCCCTTCGGGAAAGAACTGAAGATATCGGCCCTCTCTTGATAGATTTCACGGAAGAGTTTTCGGAAAAAATCAACAAACCGATAGAATATATTGCTGATGATGTATTTGAAACACTTGAGAAATACAGTTTCCCTGGAAACATTCGGGAGTTAAGAAACCTGGCAGAAAGGGCAATCATCCTTTCTACCGGGAAATCTCTGGAGATCACTGATTTCCCATTACCAACAATAGCAACAAAACTGGAAAAAAGGGATCCAAATGAAAGGAATAATACAACAGAGGAAGCTGAAATAATAAGGAAAACACTTGAAGAGTGTGAATATAATCAGGTTATAACTGCAGAAATACTTGGAATGAGTCGATATGCCCTTATAAGAAGAATGAGGAAATATAAAATTGATATCACAAAAAAAGAAGTCGACCGCTGATAGAGAACAGGTGAATGGAGGAGCAGGAGCAGTAGAGGCTCTATAACAAGTCTCCCAAAGGACCAAGATTGAGGTTCAGATCTTTATCAGTGAGATTAAATATTTTTTTCAGCTCCTCCATTTTGTTTTCAAGCTTCATAAGAGTTTCGCCAAGATGTTCGATTTGATCTTCAGTCAATGAATCACCTTCAATTCTGCGCATTGCCTGTTTTTCCATCAGTTTACGAATCAGCTCAATAAGAGTCAAGACAAGTTTTGCAAGGCCTGACTCCACATTTTCAGGTGTCGCATTAATTCTGGTTTGATCGTCCGGATTAATTTTTTCAAGTTCTTGCATTATCTCATTTGCAGAACCTGCATAAAACAAAATCTTATCTTCTTCCATCTCTATGCAAGCTTTATTTGAGCAAAATTATAGGGTGGCCAAGGGCCTGTCAAAATCACATTGTGTTCCGGATACCTGGATTGCATCTCAGCAACCAAAGCAAGAAGTTCGTTTTTGGCACCTCTCTCAATCAAAAGGACAGCATCGATAATACATCCTGATGTTGCTCTTTTTTTATAATCTACAATTTCAGTTATCTTTTTAAGATCTTGGGTAATTACTAATTGTATTTTTTCAATGTATTTAAAACGTTTTTCTTCAGCGATGTGTTCCTGGTATTTTTTCAACAAATAGTTTTTGGTCTCAGTATTTCCCAACAGTATGTCCGGAAGTGAGAGGGTAACGTCAACACTTTTTTCATGAACAACATCGCCATGATGTTCATGCGAAAAAAAGAGTCGCAATGAATACTCTTCTTTATGCATTATCTGGTTCAATACCTTGATAAAAGATTCTGAATTTTTTTCCAATAAGGCGGTCACATCAGCACAAGAGGCTACAACCGAGCCGTACCTCATAGGAAGAATTGAAAATCTTTCCGAAATTTTATCTACAATCCCGGCATAAGCCAACACCTCCTGACGGGAATTTGATAATTTGTTATCCGGTTGAGATGAGACAATAGCTGTTAAAATGCCGGAAGGAACCAATTCAAGTTGAACCGTTGAACCTGATGGAAGGAAATCAAAACCATGAGATATGGAATCATTGATTTGTATTGAGTCAAGAATGGCATAAACAATTACAGGCATACCTGACAGCGATAAGTTTATAATAACAGAATTAATTGACAGCTCTTCTTTTTTCCATTGTCTCAACAGAACTCAGCAAAACCCTCAGACCGAGATATATAAGGTCTATATCCGCAACTGAAATTACTATATCGCCGGTAATCACAACCCCTTTTGTTAAAACACGATCAAGGACATCAAGAATTGTGATTTCTTTGTTTACATCATAGAGGTTTTCTTGCATATCAATTTAATAGATTTATAAAGGAGTATGGGGGCCATGGGCCTGTGACTTCCAGAGACAAACCAATATTTTCATGTTCAATAATCAATGACTCAGTACATGTAATAAAAGTATCAACACTTTCTTTTCGTAACAAAAAAGCAGCATTGATAATCATATCATCGTCCTCTTCTGATAATTTTTCCGTAGAGAGAGCATTTAAACGATATTCATCAGGCAACTCATTCATACAAGTAAAGAGATGCTTTGATATGGTATTGTATATGCTGTTAATTTCCTTTCCAAGAATATCACTTTTTTTCTTTTTAAGTATATAGGCTTTACCAGGGGAACTCGCTTTAATCTGAGCTTCAATGTCAGCGACATTCTGACTTAATACAACAATATTTTCTATTATTTTTTGCTTGTTACAAAACGCCTTTACAGACCATTCCTCTTTATTTTCAAGATAAAGCAGCGCTTTTTTAAAGTCGTTTGCATAGGCCCCAACAAACTTCTTTAGACTCTCTTTAGATTTATATATTGTCCCAAAATTAAATGGTATCACGGTATTCACCTGCATGATGAGCCCAATTACTCTCAAGTGCTCTCTGACGTTCTCATCGAGCCAAGGCTCATCAGATAGTCTTTTTTTTATGTTTACTTCAGAATAATCATCTTCTGAAACATATTTTATGGCGGCATAGAGACCGTCAATTTCTAAAAAAAACAGTTCATCACAACCTGGATGACTTTGTAATGACGGTTCTTCAAGAGTAACACAAAAAATGTAAAGAAGCTTCTTATGATCAACATTCATAGCACTCCTGAAAGTCAGTCGTTTTCATTTTCGGTATCATCATAGTTTGACATTCTTGTAAATGACAATACTTCCATTTCAGAATCTACTGCAACAGCATAAAATAATCTTATTTTTTTTGGCGGGAGATTCATTGATTTCAAAAAAGAATCATCCTCATATACCTCTGCGACAGTTTTCCATATATCTCCGGATTTTTCTACCCGAATAACAGTCACCTCAGTAGTTTTTATATTTTCTTTAAGGAATTTAATTACAGCATTTCTTACATTAATAATTTTGCTCATTATATACTCCAATTGGTTATATTAAAAACTCTAATAATTTCTTACAGTATCTGTTGACAAGCATTATCTGTTCTTATTGATTTTGCTTATCCAGTCGAATTTGTTCAAGCTTTTTCAGCAAGTCGTCTTCCTGCCTGTCATATTCATCCTCATCGATTTCATCCAGCTCAAACCTGAGCTGAAGTGCCATAAGTCGTTCTTTAACGGTACCTTCATCTGATGTCTCTTTCTGTACAACATCATTGATTTTTTCAGCAACAAATATCAACCCGTTTAATGGCGCAAATAATATATCATCTATAATAAAAATATCAGCCCCCTTTAGTATTGATCGAAAGATTAACAAAATTATATGGTGGCAGCGTACCGACATATTTAAACGTCATAATATCCGCATATTTTTTGTCAAGCTCATTCACAGCCAGATCGAATTCATGCTCTTTTATCTCTTTGATAAGAAATGCAGCATTGAGAATCATAAAGTTACCATAGTTGTCAGTGATCTTTACATCATCGGCGATAGGTGACAATATATCAAGAATCTGTTTCTTGTAGCTTTCGATCTCTTTCTTAAGAGCCTCGGCAACCATTTCACCTATCTTTACCCGTTGATAGTGAATTTTATCGGCGGGCTGGTTCAACAGCTTGTCTCTGAGAGATCTAATACTGTCATACTTCTGTATGATATTTTCATAAATCTTTGATTCTTCTGCAACAACTTTAAGCCCCAGTTCCTTCTTGCCGCTCATTTTATTGAGCAAATCATCAAGCCGTCGATAATCTTCAGTGAGTATGCGAACTATTGCATCGTCAGTGTCATGTGGGGATATCGTAGAAAACCTGACCGGAAGAACATTAAAACTTTTCATGACCTCTTCCAGAACTTTCTGATGAGAAATCATATTGGCACGTCTTGCCTGATACTGAATATCTGGCGACGAACTTACCACAGCGCATATATCTTTATAAGTAACGCCATACACATGATCATTCCGAGTCCCTATTCCGATGGGACCGAAATCAATTTTTTCAGAATTTCTGATTATTCCGTATATATACCTTCCCTCTTTTACCGAATCAATGTCCATATCTTTAATAATCTACAATAAATTTAAAGTTCCCACTTTTCAGGAAGAATCCGCAAGTCTATAAAGTTAAATATTGGCAATGGGCCAGTGTAATAATAATCACTTCTCTCTTTGGATTTTTCACCAAGATCAGTCATAAGATGGTCAAACTCAACTTCACGACCCTTGTCCAGTAAAAAAGCGGTATTCATAAACATCGCTTCGCCTGTTGTTTTGTTGTGTTTGCATGCGACGACCGTCTTTCGAAAAGCTGTTACAATATCTTCAGCTTCAAATTCTTTCTTTTTTTGCAAAGCCTCTTCTATCAAATGACCCGCCTCAAGAATGAGTGCTTTTCTTTTTTCTTCATCAATCGATTTTTCAATTTTACTTCTCAGCTTTTTTAACCCGGCGTTTTCTTTATCAATCTCTTTATAAATAACTCCCATATTTCTCCATGATGCTTTAAGATTAAATTCAACCTTATTTTCAAAGCGCTCAAGAAGCTCAGATAATTCACTATATCGTCGATCAAGAAGATTTCGGATTTCATCAGGTGTTGCTGCTACTGTACCAAACTTGACAGGGATAACGCTGCTAAATTGGCTCATCACAGCTTCAATGACTTTTTGATGAGCAAGAATATTTTCAGGATTTAATACAAAATGATCAAGGGGATGATCACTGACCACCATACTTAATCCCTGAAATCCTACGGTACTCACCAAGTCACCTCTTCCACCGATTCCTATAGGACCAAAATTGCACTCATAACTCGTTGCAATTATACAATAAACATATTTGCCATCCTTTTGCATATTATTTCTTTATTTTGACCAGGTATAATGGTTCATTGGATATATTTTCATACGACTGTTTTATGACTGCTGAATATTCAAGCAATATTTTGTAGGCATTATTGATACTGATAAATCCCTCACTATTGTCTGCGGCACTGTCACTGTTCTTGTCGGGATGAGTTAACCCTGCTTTCAGGCGATATGCTTTCTTGAGATCCAGTTCTGATTTATAAGAATCAATGCCAAGTACTTTTTTGGCATTTTCTATATCCTCTTTATTCAATGTTTTACATTCAAGAGTATAAAAGCTGTAGCATGGCAGAGGTCCAACTATCTTGAAATTAAGCTGATCTGCATATTTGCTGTCAAGGTTGTCAACCGTCTCCATGAAAAAGTTTATACTTTTTTTATGTACCAAAAAAGCAGAATTAAGGGGCATCTCATCGTTCATCGTCTCATGCTTTTTTGCATCAAGACAAAAAGGCTGTAATGAATTGGCAACATCAAGATTAACCTTGTTGTTTTTTTCGTCAATTTTTTGTTTTATCAGTTTTCCTATATTAATGCTGTCAGCCTGATCATAACTGTTTTTTTTAGCAATCTCTTCCCTCAAAAGCCTTACTTGTGACGTATCTGATATCTTTCCAATAAGATCCGGGAAGTTATTCCAAACAGCCACCACATCAAATTCTTCAACATCATCTATAATTTCAAAAGTCTCTTTTATAACAGTCTGTCCATTTTTCAGAATTTTAATAACATCATTTCCTGAACTGACTATTGTTCCAAGCTGCATTGGAATTATTTTTGAGCATCCCCCGCTCATAATTCCTTCAATTTTTTGTTGATGATCAACAAGACGATGTGCAAGAGTTTCTCTATCCATATATTCAAGCTTTTCATCCCTTGTATCCGATACAACTGCAGAAACATCACCATACTCTATCGAATAGAGGCCAGATTTCAACACTGTACTTCGGATCTTTTCAAAACAATCGTTTGGAACAAATCCATATATATAAATACCTTGCTTATTCATTACTTGCTATTTTAGTATATTTTCATTTTGATGTATGACGAGCTGTATTGCCTGTTCAAAGTGTTTTTCCATAATACAGATTTCTGCAGTATCTGAAGCCTCTTTATTATCAATGACTTCACGAATAGCACACATTTTGGCCTTTTGACAGATAAACTGTATATCGGCACCAGTCATACGCTCAGTTTTTCCAGCCAACGCCGTCAAGCTGACATCCTCTCCAAGAGGCATTTTTTTTGTGTGAATTTTAAATATTTTTTCCCTTGTCACTAACTCAGGTAAAGGAACTTCAAACATAAGATCAAATCTTCCGGAACGCAAAAGTGCCGGATCAATGATATCAATCCGGTTTGTTGCAGCAAGCACCGTGACACCATTCAGCTCTTCAATTCCATCCATCTCTGTGAGAAATTGACTGATAACCCTTTCAATGACTCCAGATTCTCCTCCATCGCTTCTTCTGCGTGGCGTAAGACTGTCTATTTCATCAAGAAAGAGAATTGTTGGTGCCGATTGTTTGGCAAGACGGAAAAGCTCACGCACACCTTTTTCCGATTCTCCAATAAAACGGCTGAGTATCTGTGGACCCTTGACTGAAATAAAGTTTACACCACTTTCACTGGCCAACGCTTTTGCAAGGTATGTCTTTCCAGTTCCAGGCTTTCCGTACAAAATTATTCCTTTGGGAGGCTTGGTATCTGTTTTTTTAAAGAGTTCTGCATATTTTACAGGCCACTCCACACTCTCTTTTAGTGCCTGCTTAATCTCTTCAAGTCCCCCCACATCTTCCCACTTGACATCGGGTACCTCTACAAAAACTTCGCGAATGGCTGATGGTTCAACCTCTTTCATCGCTTCAAGAAAATTATCCATCGTAACTTCCAGTTGCATCAACAACTCATAAGGAATCTCTGATAATTCAAAATTAATCTGCGGAAGTATTTTTCTTAATGCCGTCATGGCGGCTTCCCGCGCAAGAGCCTCAAGGTCAGCCCCTACAAAACCATGAGTAATATCAGCAATTTTTGACATATCCACATCTTCTGACAAGGGAATGCCCCTTGTATGGATATGAAGAATTTCAAGCCGCCCTTTTTTGTCGGGGATTGAAATCGATATTTCACGATCAAAGCGACCAGGACGACGCAGTGCAGGATCAATTGAATTCGGTATATTGGTTGCGCCAATGAC
>CAIXCO010000099.1 GCA_903917955.1 uncultured Chlorobiaceae bacterium
AAAATATTGGCTAATGCCAACCTGTTTCATGACAGATATACTGCAAAGATGAAGAGCTTTTAGATGAGACTTTTTACTGCAAAAGTTTCGCGACATGATCAAAAAAAGCAGGCGCATCAAGCACACCTACAATCCGGCTCCCCGAAATCTCCTGCCCCTTGGTGTCAAAAAAGATCATCCCTGGAGGGCCGAAGAGACCAAAGCGCTTCATGAGTGCACGATCATCCTCACTGTTGGCGGTCACATCAACCTGCAATAACGTCAGGTTGCCAAGCTGCTCAAGAACCTTGGGGTCATGAAAGGTAAAGCGATCCATCTCCTTGCATGCGACACACCAGTCAGCATAAAAATCGAGCATGACCGGCTTTTTTGCGGAGAGCAGAGCCTGATCGAGCTCCGCTACCGTATGAATACGGGTAAAGCGAACTCCCTTCTCCTCTCCCTGGGTAGAAGATGATGTCGCGCGAATCTGCGAAAGCGGCTCAAGCGCATTGGTACCACCAGCAGCAGCCCCGACAAGCTCAAGCAACCCGATAACAAAAAGAACCAGACCAAAGGTTTTGCGAAAACGGTATGCAATCGTTGGTTTGCCCAACGAAGCATCAAAAACGCCAAGAAAAACGGCACACAAAATCGCGAAAGCTCCCCAAAACAGCATGACCACAGAAGCTGGAAGAATTGGCGAAACCATCCAGATGGCAACAGCAATCAACAGAAGCCCAAAGACATATTTTACACCAATCATCCATACACCAGCCTTTGGCAGCAAACTACCGGCAGAGAGGCCGACAAGCAGCAGCGGCACACTCATCCCCATGGCCATCGAAAAGAGAGCCAGGCCACCAAGAAGCACGTCACGAGTCTGGCTGATATAGACCAGGGTTCCGGCAAGCGGCGCAGCAACACAAGGGCCCACAATAAGCGCCGACAAGGCACCCATGAAAAAGACTCCGGCAAAACGGCCCCGCTTCAAGCCGCCTGAAGCCTTACCAAGCTTGCTTTGCAGAGCAGTTGGCAACTGCAACTGATAGACATCGAACATGGAGAGAGAGAGCAGCACAAGCAGCAACGCAAAAAGCACCAGAACCCATGGTTTCTGCAAAGCTCCAGCAAGCCCTTCACCCGCAAGCCCGGCAGCAACACCAAGCGAAGTATAGACCAATGCCATGCCAAGGCAATAAGCGAGCGCCATCAAAAAACTGCGACGACGGGTAACATCACCCTCGCCCACAATGATCGAAGAGAGAATCGGTACCATCGGCAAGACGCAAGGGGTAAACGACAGGAGCAGACCAAATGCAAGAAAGGCGAGAGCAATTTTCCACAAACTCCCACCGGCAAGGGTCGCCGTGGCCAGTGAGAGATCATTATCCGCTGCGACAGCTTTTGCAGGTACTGCACCACCAGCAGCCAAAGGAGCCGCAGGCAACGGTTTTTCAGCCTCCACTGCTCCACTACCTGGCGGAGTATCTGCCTGCTCACCAGCCACCGTCAGGACACCCGGTGTAGCAAGATCAACCTTGAACAACTTTGTGATTGGCGGATAACAGAGCCCATCCTCAGCGCACCCCTGATAGACAACGCTCAGCGTAAAGGGCGCGTCAGCCTTTAGCACAGAAAGCCCAACGTCAAGGCGATCATGATAGATCGCAATTTTTTCATTGGTTGAAGGATCCGTAATGATGATCCCTTTTGGTAATTCAGGAAGCTTCACTTCGGCTTTACCGCCTTCAACACTGACCGTCACCTTGTCGCGATAGAGCTTGTACCCTTTCGCAATCTCCCAGTGCAGCAAAACCGTGCGGGAACTGTTCAGCTCGGCAGTGAGCTTAAAGGCCTGTTCAGGATCAAGAAAATCAGCCGCAAAAGCACTGCTCACTCTAAGGCAGAGGAGCATGACAACAGCAAAAAGAGCGGCTGCTCGCCTCAGAACGGGATGGTTCATTTTTGTTGTTCGCATAAGAAAAAAAATTATTGATTGACGCAAAAAACCACACTATGTATTTTTATGATAGATCTTTCCAGAGTGGTCTACCGCCAGGTATCCCATCTCCAACTCATCCAGAAAAGCCACAGCATCAGCCCCTTTCAGCATTGCTATGGTCGAACAACTTCCCGCAGTAATGGCCAAAGGAGCAACAACCGTTACTGATCGCCAATAGGTCACAGGATAGCCCGTCCTGGGATCAAGAATATGGCAGTAACGATTGCCATCCACTTCAAAATAGCGCTCATAATCGCCACTGGTCGCCAGCGCCCCGCCGTGAAGCGGAATCGACGCAATCATGCGCTCTTTATGACGCGGATCCTGAATCCCGATAATCCAGGGTGTCCCGTCAGGCTTGGGTCCCACAAGCCTGATGTCACCCGCCAGGTTCACATAGCCATGCCTCACCCCTTGTGCCGCAACAATTGCTGCAGCACGGTCAGCAGCATACTCCTTGCCAACTCCGCCAAAATCAATCTCCATTCCAGCCTCAGGCAGACAAATAGAACTGCCCTGCCGCTCCACCCTATTCCACCCGACAAGAGCAAGCCGCCCGGAAAGTGTTGCCTGCTCAGGCAGGAGAGCCTTGCTAAAATCCCAGGCGTGCCGCAAGACCCCCGACGTCATATCAAACAAGCCATCGCTTTTGTCATAGAGAGTATCAGCATACTGGAAGAGTGAGGCCGTCTCCTCATCATACTCAACGAACTCACAACCAGCAGCAGCATTAATCCGGGAAACGATGCTCTCAGGCCGGTAACGGGAATATTTGTACTCTATTCTCGCCACCTCTTCAAGCACAAGGTTGGCTATGGAGTGCCCTTTTTCTTTACTCTCCGACGCAAGCACAACTTCACCGCCACCGCCCATGGCATCAAATCCAAAACGATAAATCTCCATTA
>CAIXCO010000100.1 GCA_903917955.1 uncultured Chlorobiaceae bacterium
CTCTACCTTCTTCAGATACTCCTCTCTCGTTGTATTTGAAACAACCAGCTCTGGTTGCTCGGCCTGGAAAATAATCTCCTCTCGCTGAAGCGGACGGAACATCTGTTCGGCGATCAGCTCTATTTTTTTCAATGCCGAAGGCTTGTCGCTCTCATCAAGGTAGTTGGAAACGATAAAGACCTTGCGCATGATGTTATCGAAAACGACAAGCGTGTCGCAGAAAAGCAGAAAAATATCGGGCATCCCTGCCGGATCAGCAAGTTCAGCCTTTGGAATTTTTTCGACGAGATGCATTGCATCATAGCCGAAATAGCCAAAGACACCGGAGGTAATCATCTGGGGGGTGCCATTCTTTTTTCTTGGTATCTCTTCGCTATCGAATGCAGCAAGAGTGCGGTCAATCTTCAGGCGAAGGTCAGATTCTTCACCGGAAATTTTGCCAAGATCGCTAAATTTTTCATCAAGAATTTCAAGATCAGACGCTCCATCCACGAACCCTCTGAGAATAGCAACCGGGTCTATGGCGATATAGGAAAAGCGGGCAAGAAGCTCCTCACCCTCCACCGATTCGAGCAGGCATGAGTAGGGGCGGCGCAGTTTGAGATAGACTGAAACTGGTGTCTCGGTATCGGCATGAACCTCTTTGAAGAGCGGCTTGAGACAATAGGGCACATGCCGTTGATTTTCTGGCATAAAAGCAGTGAGCTGAACTGGTTATTGTTTACCTTGTTACCATGTTAGTACAATAAAGGGATATATTCTGATAATCATGGTACCCCGATTTCCAAAAAGAACGTTCGTGATAAACTGGCTGAAAGCACTGATGCTCTCGCCGGGAATGCTTTTTCCTGCGGCATATCTTCTGGTCTATCTTTCCACCAATATCTACCTGAACGCCGATTTTAAAAAGAGCCTTTCCCGGTCAGTCAACCAGGCAACCGGCAACACCTGGCAGATCAACATCAAAAGCGTGAAATCGGGTCTGGTTCTGAACTCCGTCACACTAGACACCATTGAACTTACACCCATTGCCGATCACCAAAACAGCGTACAAAGTACCAATCATGCCATTACCATCAAAACCCTCGAAATAGCCTGCCCTGAGCTCCAGAACATTCTTTTCAGCCGCAAAGAGCGACTCCTGTCAACAAAAACGGTCTGCGAAAAGATTCTTTCCGATGAGCGTCTCCCTCAATGAACCATCAATCCCGGGCGCGTCCATCGAATTGAGCCAAGTTTACCAATGGGGTCTGTGAGCAATGAGAGATCGGGATCCCATGACCAGTAGACCATTAATGCCTGACCCACAAGATCTTTTTCAGGCAAAAATCCCCAGAAACGGCTGTCGAGGCTGTTATCGCGATTATCGCCCATTGCAAAATAGTAGTTATCCTGAACGGTATACTCCTGAACCGGAGCGCCGTCAACAAAAACCTCCCTCCCCTGCAAACTCACTTCGTGCCCTTCATCGGCAACAAGCGAACTGTAGAGTGGGTAGGTTGCCGCTGTAAGCTGCACAACATCCCCCTTACGAGGAATACGTATCGGGCCGTAATTGTCCTTATTGAAACTGGAAGACTGTGGAAAAATCATGTAATCCGCCTCTCCGGCAGGCACGCGCATTCCGATAAACTGTGCATGTTCCGGCAAAAGCATCGGCTTTTTATTGATAAAGAGCTGCTGGTCATGAATCTCAAGGAGGTCACCACTGATGGCCACACAGCGCTTGATATAGTTCAGTGAACGATCTTTGGGGTACTTGAAAACGATGATATCACCGCGCTCAACCTTGTCAACCCCCGGCAAACGAATCTCGGTAAAGGGTACTTTTGGCCCGTAGACATATTTGTTGACAAAAAGAAAATCACCTGCAAGCAGCGTGCTCTCCATTGAGCCGGTTGGAATACGGTAAGATTCAACCACAAAAACCCTGAGAACCGTTGCAAAGATCGCGGCAATAATGAGAGCCTCAAACCACTCCCTTGAATGCTTTTTTTCCGGCTTACCCTTCTGAATATTCAATGATGCACCATGTTAATCGGTTATGAAAAAAGGTTACTGAATCCAGCAGCACCCCTCTATTCGTCAATATTCAATAACGCAAGGAAGGCCTCCTGGGGAACCTCTACCCTGCCGACCTGTTTCATCCTCTTTTTACCCTCTTTCTGTTTTTCAAGCAGTTTGCGCTTTCGGCTGATATCACCGCCATAGCATTTAGCCAGCACGTTTTTGCGCATTGCCGAAATGGTTTCGCGCGAAATCACCTTGCTGCCGATAGCGGCCTGGATGGCCACTTCATACATCTGCTTGGGAATAATTCCCTTTAGTTTCAGGCAAAGCTTCTTGCCCCAATCATAAGCCTTTGAGCGGTGAACAACAATCGAGAGGGCATCGACCGTTTCGCCGTTCAAGAGTACATCGAGCTTGACCAGATCGGAATCACGGTAACCAACATACTCGTAATCCATTGATGCATAGCCTTTTGAAATTGATTTAAGTCGATCATGAAAATCAAAGACAATTTCGGCCAGCGGAAACTCGAAGTGCATGATCACCCTTGTGGTATCGAGATAATCGGTGTTCTTGTACTCTCCACGACGCTCCATGCCAAGCTTCATAATGTTGCCGATATAGTCAGAACGCGTGATGATCTGCATCGTTACATAAGGCTCTTCAACCAGGCTCAGTCGGCCCGTTTCGGGCATCTTGGAGGGATTGTCAACGATAACCACTTCACCATTAGTCATAACAACCCGGTACTCAACGTTCGGCACCGTGGTAATAATATTGACATTGTACTCCCGCTCAAGACGCTCCTGGATGATCTCCATGTGGAGCAAACCGAGAAATCCGCAGCGGAAGCCGAAGCCAAGGGCAACAGAGGTTTCAGGGGTATAGAGCAGCGAAGCATCGTTCAGGGCAAGCTTTTCGAGCGACTCGCGAAGATCCTCAAATTCATTGGAGTTGATCGGATAGAGGCCGCTGAAAACCATCGGTTTGACCTCCTTGTAACCGGCCAGACGCTCGTGTGCCGGATTATCGGCAAGCGTGACGGTATCGCCAACCTTGGCATCCTTGACATCCTTGATGGAGCAGATCAGGTAGCCGACATCTCCCGATTCGAGAGAGGATTTTGGCTGCCGTTTCATGCTCATGGTACCAATCTCTTCAGCAAAGAAGATCTTGTTGCTTGCAAAAAATTTGACCCTGTCACCCTTTTTAAGCGATCCCTCAACAATTCGAAGATAGATCACTGCGCCACGATAGGAGTCGAAGACCGAGTCAAAGATCAGTGCACGCAGGGGAAGGTGGTTGTTGTCGGCAGGTGCAGGGATGCGCTGGACAATGGCCTCAATGAGCTCAGCGACTCCGATACCGGCTTTGGCCGAGACCTGGAGGATCTCCTCACGTTTGATACCGATAAGATCCATGACCTGACGGGCAACACCCTCAACATCGGAGGAGGGCAAATCAATTTTATTGATGACCGGAATAATATCGAGCCCGGCATCGAGAGCGAGATAGAGGTTGGCAATGGTCTGCGCCTCAACTCCCTGTGTGGCATCAACAATAAGAAGAGCCCCTTCGCAGGCAGCCAGAGAGCGAGAAACTTCATAGCTGAAATCGACATGACCGGGAGTGTCAATGAGGTTCAGGGTATACTCAAGGCCATCTACCGCCTTGTGTTTCATCTGAATGGCATGACTTTTTATGGTAATGCCGCGCTCACGCTCCAGATCCATATCATCAAGAACCTGTGCGGAGGCCATCTGGGTTCTATCAAGCGTGTTCGTTATTTCGAGCAGGCGGTCAGCCAGTGTTGATTTTCCGTGATCGATATGTGCGATGATGCAGAAGTTCCTGATACGGTTGACTTCTGTACTGGACAATGCCATAAAAAGAGCGTTTGATTCTTGTTAATAATTCAATGTCGGCCAATATAACCAATTAATGGGATTGTGACACCGCCCCCTCTTGCTACACCAAAAGTGCAGGCCCCGCATCTGGCCGAAACCCTCTGAGAAATTCAGAGGCATCCATCGGTTTGCGCCCTTCAAGCTGGAGCGAAAGCAGCTCAAGCCAGCCATCGGAGCCTTTTGCATAGAGTCCACCCTGATCAACAAAAAGCGTCCCCGGAGGTGCTGAAAGGTTTGCAACAAAGAGTTCTGCCGGAACGGCCCTGAAGATCTTCATGGTTTTTCCC
>CAIXCO010000101.1 GCA_903917955.1 uncultured Chlorobiaceae bacterium
GAGCTGATACCGGCAACTGCGGCAGCAGCAAGAATGTTGGGACTCACCTCGCCCGAAGCGTCACAGGGGGTGGTCATAGCAATATGGCGGACTCCGGCCACATTTGCCGGCGCCGCATTCATAAGCACTGAGGAGGGATAGGATGCCTGTCCACCCGGAACATAGAGCAGCGCACGATCCATGGGAGTTACCCTCTGGCCGAGCAAGACTCCCCCATCGGCCTCATAAAAAAAACTTTTCTCCACCTCATGCTCATGAAAGCGGACGATATTGCGGTATGCCTCCTCAAGCACAGCAAGAAAAGCCGGATCAGTATGCTCAAAAGCCTCCTGTATTGCATCCGCAGAGACCTGCATCTCAGTCAAACGCACTCCCTGAAAGCGCTCTGTATAATCGAGCACGGCGCCATCTCCACGCTGACGTACCTGCAGCAAGATCTCTTCTACAGCCGACTGAACAGAGTCGTCAAACGAAACACTCCGAGCCAGTTGCTCTTTCAAGGCTGAACGATCTTCAGCAAAACGATATATATGCAACACTTCTTGTCTCTTTTTTAGTTATCTGGCCTCAAAAGCTCCGTTGGAACAATGGCACTCAAGAGCTTTATTATTCGAAATTTCACACCACAGGATTCAAAACCGAAGAAAACTGCTTAAAAAAAGCCAATCAATGAAACAATTTTTTGATTTGAAAAAAAGTTGCATTAACCTAACTTTAGAGATTCAGTTGAACCCTTGGAATATAGCTTGAGTCAGCTCCATTCCAAGCCACTATGAGAGAGATATAGAACCATGATACTATGAGTTTTTTCAGCAATCTGTTCCGCGATATCGCCATTGATCTCGGAACGGCGAACACGTTGATTTTTATCCGAGGCAAAGGCGTGATTTTAAATGAACCGTCAATTGTGGCCCGTGAACGCAATACGGGTAAGATTGTGGCTATCGGACATGAAGCTCTTCTCATGCATGAAAAAACCCATCCCGGCATTTTAACAATCCGACCGCTTGCCAACGGTGTCATTGCCGATTATGAGGCCACAGAAGAGTTGATCAAGGGATTGATCAATAAAACCAAAACCCAGTTTTCATTCGGCATCCGCCGGATGGTTATCGGCATCCCCTCAGGAATTACCGAAGTTGAAAAGAGGGCTGTGCGCGACTCTGCCGAGCATGTTGGAGCCAAAGAGGTCTACCTGGTCACTGAACCAATGGCCGCTGCAATAGGTATCGGGCTTGACGTCAAGGAGCCTATGGGCAATATGATCGTTGATATTGGAGGTGGTACAACAGAAATTGCTGTTATTTCACTTGGCGGTATTGCATCGGGCGAATCGCTCAGGGTTGCCGGAACCGATATCACCAATGCAATTGTCCGTCACTTCCGCAAGGCATACAGTCTCGCCATTGGCGAACGTACGGCTGAAGATGTGAAAATAAAAATTGCATCGGCCTACAAGCTGGAAAAAGAGCTTACCATGATGGTCAGAGGCAGAAACCTTGTGACCGCCCTTCCCGAAGAGCGTGAGGTCAACTCAGCAACCATCAGGGAAGCCATTGCCACCCCGATCGGACAAATTATCACCTCCATCAAAAAAAGCCTTGAAGTGACCAAACCGGAGCTTTCAGCCGATATTTTTGACCGAGGACTTTTCCTTGCTGGCGGCGGATCGCTCATCAAGGGGCTCGACAAAAGAATCAGCGAAGAGACAAAGCTTGCCGTGCACATCAGCGAAGATCCCCTTACCGCTGTTGCCAGAGGCACAGGAGAGGTACTCGAGAACCTTGAAAAATATCGGAGTGTCCTTCTGACAACCAAGCGCTACTAAAAAGAGAGAGACCACCGCCGTTACGACGCGGCAAGAAGCCCCGCATAATAGGCCTCGTAGTGCTCAACAAGCAAAGCTGTCTCATAGCGCTTTGCCTGTTGGACACATGCGTTGGAGCACTCAAGCCAGTGAACATGGTCTGAAAGCAGAAGAAGCGCACTCTCGGTCATGGCCTTGATATCTCCGGGAGTATGCAGATAGCCATGGGTTCCCGGCACAATAAACTCCGAAAAACCACCAGCCATGGTTGCCACAACCGGCACGCCACAAGCCATGGCCTCAAGCGCAGCAAGTCCGAATGACTCAGCATTGCTCGGCATCAACATGATATCGGCAATGGAGAGCAGCGGAACAATATCATCAAGCTTGCCAAGAAAGCGTACCCGAT
This sequence comes from uncultured Chlorobiaceae bacterium, assembly GCA_903917955.1. Lineage (GTDB taxonomy): Bacteria > Bacteroidota > Chlorobiia > Chlorobiales > Chlorobiaceae > Chlorobium. The sequence continues at coordinate 2,217 of CAIXCO010000101.1, forward strand.
CAACAATGCCCAACTGGCGAACCTGGATTTCAGCATCACTGCGTTCCGGCCCGTCACCCACAAGCAGCAACGTTGCCTCGGTACGGCGACTCACTGCATAAAAAACCCGGATAATATCGCCGATACATTTTACCGGCCTGAAATTGGAGATATGGATAACAATCTTTTCATCGCCAAGACCCAGTTGTTCACGGGTTTCCGGTTTTGAAGTGCGGAAAAAGAGTGAGGTATCAACAAAATTGGGAATAACCGTAACCTCCTTTTTCGGGCTGAACATCCTTACCGTCTCCTCCTTCAGCCAGGCCGAAACGGCCGTCACCCCGTCAGACTTGTTGATGGCAAGCCTCACCACATCCTGCATCCACCGGTCAGCACCCACAACCGTAATATCGGTGCCATGCAGCGTCGTTACCAGCTTGAAACACTTCGATTCAGCACACTTGTCTTCAAGCATCTGACGGGCAAGCATGGCGCTCAGTGCATGGGGAATTGCATAGTGGGCGTGGACAATATCAAGCTTTTCGTAATAGGCGATATCGGCAATTTTGGAGGCAAGGGCAAGAGAGTAAAGGGGGCTCTCAAAAAGAGGATAGTGCATCACCTCAATCTCATGGCAAAAGATATTGCGCGAAAAAGCCCCAAGCCGGAAAGGAGCCGCCTGGCTGAAAAAATGAACGATGTGCCCCTTCGAAGCGAGTGCCTTGCCCAGTTCGGCCGCAATTGCTCCGCTCCCCCCGTATGTATGGTGACATGAAATGCCAATCTTCATACTAAACTCAAATATTAAAATAATTTAGCTCACTATCACCATAAAGCGGGAGTACGGAACCAGAAAAGAGAGTCGCCCCAACATACAAAAAAGCGTGAACATGGAGGCAAAATAGCCGGGAGGCTGAAAAGATGACCTGTTATAGCAACCTTGGCGACAATCATGGTTTGATCAGGAATGTCGTCGTCTCTATCCGGGCCTGCCTTGCGCTGCCCGACAAATTATCGCCATTGGAGCCGATCTTTTCAATCTTGTCCGTTGAGCTTCTGGTATCAGACCAGGATAGTGCGGCTGAAACATCGGCTTTTGCAACAAGAACAGCCTGATCGGCGGTTTCTGCAAAATCTTTATCACCGGGTTGAAAAATATAAACGACTTTACCACCTCCATACTCATCGCCAACCATAAGCGGAGCTGCCGGGGAGAGCGGTGAAAGAGTGAGCATACCCAAAGCGGTGAGCAGCAGAAACCTCTGTAGTCGGACTGAAAATATTTTCAGATCATTTTTCATACCATCTCCATTTTTTCTAACAAAAGAGAGCGATTTTTTAGAATTTTCTTACAGGCCTGACCCGGAAGCGATTTTTAACGGAATGAAGATCCTCTTTGCCATCCAAGAAGCGCTTGCTCCAGGCACTGTCGGATTTAAAGGTTTTAGAACTCCAATAGTCGGAATTCTGAAATCCCCCAAGAACCTCTTTGCAAAAAAAAAGTTTGCTCAGCTCCTCTTTTCCCGGAAGTGTCCAATCCGAAAAGCCACGCAAGGTGAGGCTGTCGCATGTCACTTCTGCCTCAAACCAGGTCAGGGGGATTGGGAGATCTGATTCTGCTGCAATAATGCCGTGTTGTTGCACCACCCTGTGCCCTCCCTCTTTATCGGACGGAACGAGATAGGCAATCCTTTTGCCCCCATGGCTGCCACCACCTTTGAGCGGTTCCGCCCCCGCAACGAAAACAGCAGCAATCACAGCGAAAAGGCAAGCGAACACGATCTGCAATAGTTTCCGGACTACAGTTTCAGCAAAAATGTTCATCATCGTTCATTGTTTTTCCGATCTGATACATGTTGCTCGTCGTTCCATTCTGTCAGCCTCCCGTGGCCGTCCTGTTTTGCGATAGATAAACACAATATTATCAAGAACTGCTGCGACTGTGACACGAAAAGTTTCAGGGAGCTTCTCTGCGATTGCCAGCGCACGGTTGCAGAGAGGCTCAGCCTCCCTGTATCGACCTTTCGCAATATAAAATGCTACAATATTATTGATGGTTACTACTACATCAGAATGATTCTTGCCCACCGCTTTTTCCTGGATGAGAAGAGCGCGTCTGAAGAGCGCCAATGCCTCCTTGGGCTTTTGCATCTCACTGTACAGCAAAGCAAGATTGTTCAGAGTTACGGCCAAACCAGGATGTATTACCTTGCCACGGATCTTCTCCCGGATGGAAAGTGTGCGTTTGAAAAGAGTCAATGCTTCAGGATATTGGCCCTCAAGACGAAGCAACTCTGCCAGGTTATTGAGCGTTGTTGCAATATCGGGATGGTTCTTGTCCAAGAGTTTTTCCTGCATAGCGAGAGCTTGACGAAAAAGAGATTTAGCCTCAAGATAGTTGCCTTGAGCATTTTTCAGCTCTGCAAGGTTATTCAAAAAGAGAGCCGTAATGGGATGAACAAAAGGATAAATTTTTTTATTAATGGATGCTGCACGCTGATAGAGCGGTTCAGCCTCCGCATAACGACCCTCTACATAATAAAGCGAAGCAAGATTGTTAAGACTTATTGCTACATCGGGGTGCAAGGGGCCAAAAATTTTCTCCCGAATGGCGAGTGCTTGCAGGCAGAGCGGTTCAGCCTCGAGGTATCTGCCCTGATTTTTGTACAAGAGTGAGAGATTATTGAGACTCTCTGCCACATTGATATTATCTCTGCTAAAAAACTTCTCTCGAATGGCAAGAGCACGAAGAAAGCATTGCGACGCCTCGGAAAAGCGACCTTGCGAGCGATACAGCTCTCCGAGGTTATTGAGACTTATTGCCAGATCAAGAGAAGAACGGAAATACATTTTCTCTCTGATGGCTACTGCTTGCAAATAGAGACGTTCAGCCATTGTAAACTTCCCCTGGGCAAAATAGATTCCAGCAAGGTTGTTGAATGTTGTTGCCAAATCAGGCTGGTCAATGCTTGAAAATTTTCGGCGCATGGCAAATACATCCTGCGAGAGCTGCACAGCATCAAAATATCTGTTTTTGGAAAAATAGAGCCCTGAGAGGTTATTCTGGATGGCCAAAATTTCAGGATGATTCGGCTTGAAGATTTTCTTCCGAATGGCGAGTGCACGCAAATAAAGCGGTTCAGACTCCACAATGCGTCCCAATGCAAAATAAAGCCCTGCAAGATTGTTGAGACTTATTGCTACAGAAGGATGATCCGGGCCAAAAGATTTCTCCCGTATGTCGAGTGTGCGTAAATAGAACAGTTCAGCATCAGAATACCGACCAAGGGTAAAATAGAGCGCGGCAAGATTGTTGAGAGTGAGTGCTACAGTTGGATGATCACGACCAAAGAACTTCTCACGAAGAGCGAGTGAACGCAGGCCAAACGCCTCAGCTTCGCCGAAGCGACCCTCCATACGATACAACTCTGCGAGATTGTTCAATGGTTTCGCTATCAGGGGATGATCGGTGCCGAGACTCTGTTGCCAAAGAGTCAGCGCTTTGAGGTAGAGTGATTCGGCCTGATGCAAGCGACCTATAGCAACAAAAATCTTTCCAAGGTTATTCATACTCTGGGCTCTATCGGATACAGTAGCATCTGAACTCTTTTCCCGGACAGCAAGTGCAAGCTTGCAGAGTGACTCAGCTTCTTTATACTCACACTGAAGGCGACACAGCTCGGAAAGGTTTGCCAAACTGAGAGCCACATCGGGGTGAACGGGACTATAAATTTTTTGGCGGATAGCGAGTGCCCGCCGATAGAGCGGTTCCGCCTCGCTGTATTTTCCCTGAGCCCTGTAAACTTCTGCCAGATTATTCAAACTGAGAGCAACATCAGGATGAAGAGGGCTTAAAATTTTTTCACGAATGGCCAGAGCTTGTTCGAGGAGCGGAGTTGCTTCTGCATAACGCTCATGAACAAAGTAGAATGCTCCAAGATTATTGAGACACAAGGCAAGATCAGGATGAA
>CAIXCO010000102.1 GCA_903917955.1 uncultured Chlorobiaceae bacterium
CCTTTTGTGATGGCAACAACGACTTCGCGACCCATGATCTGGCGCTTGTGATGGGCATCGCCGTTATCCTCTCCGGTTCTGTTGTGCTGGTAGCGGCTTAGCGGTTCATGCGGAGCCAGCTCCTCAAGCCACCGCTTGTAGTCCTGATGCAGCCCCGGTTCGTCATCATTGATAAAGACTGATGCGGTTATATGCATGGCATTCACCAGACAGAGTCCCTCCTGAATACCGCTCTCCTGAAGAGCCCGCTCAACGTCACCAGTGATATTGACAAAATCCATTCTTGCGGGTATCTGTAGCCAGAGTTCCTTGTGGTATGATTTCATGCTTCAAAAAGTTAATGTTCAGTATCTTACCCGTATTCATTTCTTTGCTATCAGTTCTGAGCCTCTTGACACCGAACAGAAGTCTTCAGCGCAGACACCTGCCTGAAGTGCCATTGCGTGACTCATGAGGCGACTGACACGGATACACCTTATTCGTTGACCTTGCAAAATGTCTCCAAAAACTAAAGGGTTATTCGCGGATTTTAGTGGGAATAGAGTAAGAAAGAGTTGGGAATGCGTAATATTGATTCATTGGATAAGTCCGAATGGAACCCTGTGATGAAAGACAAGTGTGTGAAATAAAGCCAAATAATCGTCGCCTTTTGCTCTTTGATCAGGCGAGTTGCTTCAGCGATGAAGTGTTCCGGGTTCTCACTGAATTTTTTGAACACAACAGGGTGGATACCCCCGAGAATTTCGGCAATGCTCTTGCGGGTGAGATCTGTGTTACCGGCAAGCTTGCCCAAAAGGTCGTACTTGACCATCGAGTGAATGAAAACCTTATTGCTCTCAACCGTAGTCTCCTCAAGCTTGAAACTCTCACCACTCTGTAGCTGGCTATCGGTAATCTGCTCTTTTTGAGTGCCGGCATGTATGGTATACTGGAGCGGACTGACCCGCAGCTCCTTGTCCAGTGTACGAATACAATTGCGAACCAGTTCCGAGGAGTCAAACTCAACCCGGTAGATAGCCTTGTGGTTGATACGGTTCCAGAGCTCCTTGAACTCTTTTTTGTTGAAGTTGTCGTTCAGCGGATTCGCCTTTGGCTTGCGGTCGTCTCCCACCTGTGGTAATTGGGACTCACTGAAAACACTGTCAATCAGTTTGTAAATCTGCTCGGCCTGTGCTGCGAGCTCTGGTGGTAACGGTGCCAGTGTCCCTTCTGCCTTGGCTGTGTGATAGGAAGGAGCTATGCTGTCATCAGAATCATCAGTGTAATCGTTTTTGAGCAGGTATTTATAGATTTGCTTCGCCATCACCGAATTTATTTCCACCGGGCCGGATTCGGTCTGGATAATTTTTCCTGTAAAATAGGCTTCGTCGGCTTTTCTCGGACGGGCAGAGAGTGAATTACTGATCTCCCGCTGCAAGTTGGTTACAAACTCCGTATAGCTTTCGCTGGTAACCACCGTTAAGACATTAATATCATGCACGGTTGCCGAATGATCCATTCTGTCACCACTCTGGTTAACGGAGAGCCGCAAGCCACGCCCCACCTCCTGCCGCCTCGAAATGGTGTTATCACTGTGCTTCAACATGCAGATAACAAAGACATTCGGGTTATCCCACCCTTCACGCAGTGCTGAATGCGAGAAGATAAACCTGACAGGCTCTTCAAAAGAGAGCAGCCGTTCCTTTTTTTTCAGGATCAGATCATAGGCATCCACATCATCGGAGATGGCTGTTTTAGTGCCGGTTTCCTCATCTTTAACAAGCTTGGTCTCCGGATTAACCTGGCGCTTGTTTTTGTCAATGGTGAAATATCCCTCGTGTACTTGTGCTGGAGTATCTCGTTCCAGATATTTGCGGTAGGCCACATTATCCAAAGCCAGTTCGCCAAGATACTCCGACTTGAGCTGTTCGTACTCCTCCTCAAAAATGCGTGCATACTCGCCCTTTTCGTCGGCCTGGCTGTAGTCACGGTACTTCGCTACCTCATCAATGAAAAAGAGCGA
>CAIXCO010000103.1 GCA_903917955.1 uncultured Chlorobiaceae bacterium
CTTGGCCTCAAGGAGGCGTTTCCCGATGAGCGCCTCATTCCTTTCTTTGTGACCCAGTCCTCCTATTTTCTCGGTTCCTCTTTTCCTCTCAGCATCAGTGTGATGGGCTTTCTCTATACCTTTGCATGGAGTCGCTCATCAAAGCGGGAGCTGGTCAAACGCCTCTTCAGCCTCTGGTTTTATGTCTTTGTTGGCGGAGTGCTGCTCTTTTTGATCGTTATTCTTGCCGAGAACTATCTTGGGATGATGCTGATCAGCCATTTTCTGCTCTTTGGAGTGATGTTTCTTCTCGGTAGTTTTGGCGTCTATCTCTACCACTTTTTTCATAAAAACTTTCCTCATCCGGCGCTGGCCTTTCTGTTGAGTGGACTTGCCCTTCTTTTTGCCACAAGCGGCTACGGTATCATGAATATCTACTTTCTCAAGGGGATTCATTTCGGTACCATTCCACCCCTGCATCCCGACAGGATGTGGATTTACCACTCCCATACCCATGCAGCGCTGCTCGGCTGGATAACCTGCTCTTTTATTGGTATGCTCTACATTGTCATACCCTCAATTATCCGCTCCAACTCTCTTGAAACACTAAGAAGCGAGCTGGCACTCTCGGCATTGCTTCCGAGGCCAGTCATGAACAAAGCATTCCGGCAGCTCACCGTACTTTTGCTCTCGGCAACGGCAATCCTGATCGCTTTTTTTCTTGAAAATGATCTTTTGCTCGGCGTTGCAGGTGCGGTGTATGGATGTGCAGTCTACTTTTTATCGGTCAATCTTCGGCTTGAAATGAAATAATATACTGGCGGGGGATACCATTATGGGATTTTTAAATCGACCTTATGTGACGGTGACCATCCCGATGTACAACAATGCCCGTTTTATCGGTGAGACAATAGAGTCGGTGCTTTCACAAAGCTTTACCGATTTTGAACTCCTGATTTATGACGATCATTCAACTGATGGCTCTTATGATATTGCTGCTTCATTGAGCGATTCGCGCATAAAGCTCTTCAGAAATCCTGAAAACCTTGGGCCGGAGGGGAACTGGAACAGGGCGATCAGCAAGGTGAGGGGGAAGTATGTCAAGCTTGTTTGTGGTGATGACCTTCTTTATCCAGAGTGCCTTGAAAAGCAGGTGGCGGTTTTTGACAATCCGGCCAATACCGGAGTAAGCCTGGTGAGCAGTCAGAGAACCATCATTGATCCTGCAGGCAAGACTCTTATCAAAAAAGTGAATTTTGTTGATGGTGGTCGAATGGAGTCCGCCGATGTAGTGAGAAAAATGGTACGTATGGGCACCAACATTATCGGTGAGCCAGCCTGTGGCCTCTATCCGGCGGAGCTGATTGCCAAAATCAGTGGTTATAGCGCCGTTGTGCCTTATACCATTGATCTTGATTTCTGGATACAGATGCTCCAGCATGGCGATCTCTTCGTGATTGATGAATCACTGTGTGCGTTCCGCATCTCCGACCTCTCCTGGTCATCAAGGATTGGTGAGCTGCGATACGAGCAGTTCATTGAGTTTATGGAGCGGGCGGCATCTGATGAAAGCCACGGGGTTACTGACCTTGATCTTTTTATCGGCAAAATCAATTGTGCCGTACAGTCGATGACCAGCCTGATGGGCTTCAAACTTTTTGCCTCTTCAACTGCAAAAAAAGCAAACGGAAAACTGTCGTGTGAAGTTGGCAATGAGGAGTCAGGAAGGCTGGATGCACTCTTCAGAGGGAAAAAATTTTTTTACAACAACGAATCAATCAAGTAGATACCCTATGCAAATTACAGCAAAGCTCGCAGCAATTCTTCCTGAACAGACAGGTGCGGGAAAAAATGGGACATGGACAAAACAGGATATCATTGTTGAAACCGACGGGCAGTACCCCAAGAAGGTCTGCATCTCGCTGTGGGGCGACAAGTATGATAAAAACCTGCTTAAAGTGGGATCGAAGCTGACCATCTCTTTCGACATTGAGAGCCGGGAGTTCAACGGAAAGTGGTATACCAATCTCAAGGGATGGAAGGTTGATGGTTCCAACGAGGGAGGAGCTTCATATTCCGAGGATGCAGACTCTTATGCTCCGCCAGTTTTTGATCGGGAAGGCTCGACTACGCTCTCCAATGAGGATTGTCCGTTTTAAGCTTCATGCAACAAGTTTTCAGGAATTTCATTTTTCGGAGGGCATAGAGCCATGTATCTTTTTTTTGATACTGAAACAACAGGGTTACCGCGTAACTGGCGCGCACCGGTGAGCGATCTCAACAACTGGCCAAGGATGGTTCAGTTGGCCTATTTGTACTGTGACCGGGAGGGGAACCAACTCTCTTCCGGTGATTATCTTATCAAGCCGGAAGGTTTTGTTATTCCCGCCTCCGCCGTTCAGGTTCACGGTATCTCAACCGAAAAGGCCACTCATGAAGGAGTTACGCTTGGGCCTGTGCTGCAACTCTTTCATGAGCTTGTTGCTGATGCAGAGGTACTTGTGGCCCACAACATCAGCTTTGACGAGAAGATTGTGGGCAGTGAATTGATAAGGGCTGCAATGCCAAATATTCTGCCCTCAAAAAGAAAGATCTGTACCATGGAGAACTCAACCGATTTTTGTGCCATCAAGGGGCCCTACGGCAACAAATGGCCCAAACTCTCTGAACTCTATTTTAAATTATTCGGGACTGTTTTTGAAGAAGCGCATAATGCGGCTATTGATATGAGGGCAACAGCAAAATGTTTCTGGGAGTTGAAGAGAAGGGGAGTCATTCAGTAACCGATAACCATCAATGGCTATGCGTCTTTTTGAAAAAATAGCGCTCGTCACCGGAGCTGCGGGAGGGATTGGAAGGGCTGTGGCACTCTGTTTTGCCGCAGAGGGGGCTATCGTGATTGCCTGCGACATCAATGCGGCTGGATGCGCTGAAACTCTTGCGCTGCTTGAGCAGACTGGGGGGAGTGGCATCTCGGTGCCGGCCGATGTCACAAAGGAGGGGGAGATTGGGGCGCTCTACCGCCACATCAGGGAGCGCTACGGAAGGCTTGACTGTGTGGTGAATGTTGCCGGTGGAGATTGTGAACCGTCCGCCGATGTTGAGGATATTGACTTCCTGAAAATGAGCGCCAATCTTGACCTGAACCTCAAATCCTGCATTATCTCCTGCCGGGAGGCGGCCCGGATGATGAAGCCGCAGGGTTTTGGCAAAATCGTCAACATGAGCTCGCTGGTCTATCGGGGGAGCCCTAACCAGTTTTCCTATTCAGCGGCCAAAGGGGGCATTTACGCCTTTACCCGCTCACTTGCCCTTTCGCTCGGTCGCTACGGTATCACCGCCAATGCCCTTGCGCCAGCACTGGTTGAGGTTCCGGCCTTTGTTGCTGCACTTGGACCCGAGCGGTGGGAGATGCTCCGCAAGGAGTGCGCACAACGCTACCCGCTTGGCCGGGTTGCGACGCCGGAGGATGTTGCCCGCTGCGCCCTTTTTCTCGCTTCCGAAGATGCCGCCTTTATTACTGGCCAGATTCTCGAAATTTCCGGTGGTGCGAGGCTTTGAATCCTGTTGCTGCGTTAAACCGCGTTCTGTTTGTTCTCTCGCAGTTACCTGGTTAGGGCTGTTCCACAGTTTTGCAGTTTAGCCTGCATTTCAGGGCTCAGTTGTTTGAAAAGCTCTGCATTATACGATGCCGCAGGCGGCAGGTTGAAAATCTGTTGTGCAGCGACGGCATAACTGCGTGATGTGGCCGCAAACGAACCTTTTTTGACAGCAGGATCAACATTTGTTGTTATGATTGAAACCGTATTGTCGCTGTTGCGGACGATCTCGAATGTACGGAACTGCTGGGGAAACTCCCGTAATGATGCGGTCTCAACCTGCCAAAAACCAAGTTCCGGCCGCTTGGGATCAGGCGATTTCATGGCCGTAACGGTATTGAGATGACGATGTCCTGCTATCCACAAAATAAGATTCGGATAGGTGTGCAGTTTGGCAAGAAAAGCTTCTTCTGTGAGCGGGGCGTGCGGGTTCCATCCGACTTCATCACCGGCTGGCGCAATGCCGATAGGGATATGTGCCGCGATAATCATCAGTTTCCCTTCTGCTTCTCCCTTGTCGAGTTCTTTCACAAGCCACTCAAAACGTTCCTTGTCGAGAGAGCTGTGCCCGTAGATATCACCTGCAGGGTCATCGTTTCTCTGGGTATCATCGAGTACGATAACCCTGAGAGGGACACTGGATTTTGGTTCAAACGTATAGCAGCCAAAACCCCTTGCTGCGTCGGCTTTATTGAATCCATGCCCGGCAGGGTTTGATGTTGTCGTAAAAAATTCACTCATCCACTCTACTGAAGAAAGTGAGCGGCGGTTGGGATCTGCAGCAATCTTTGGTGGATTCAGGCTGCCGACTTTTCCTGCGCCAACAATATTCCCGTAACGTGTCCGGCCATCAAGGTCACCCATAGAGAAGTCACGGCGGTTATAGCCTTCAGGAGTGAAAATATTTCCCATTTCAAGAATGGTATTACCGGTCATCGTCTTGCGGATGTAGTCGTTCGGAGGTTTGACCCCCATCCAGAAGTGATCGTGATTTCCAATCGCCTGATACCAGGGGATAGCCTTGTCGAGTCCAGCCGCCTTGTATTCGTCCTGGTAGTCATTATAAGGTCCCGGAATGGGATCATCCTTGAGACCGGAATCGGGGTTTATCTTTTTGCCATCAAGCACATCAATAAACCAGCGCAGTTCGTTGTACTGTGTGTTGTTGCAGTTATCGCCCAGCGAGATGCCAAAATCGATTGGAGTTACTTTATGAAGGGCGTTTACGGTCTGGATGGTTGCATCAAGAACATGCGTTGTATAGAGCATTATCCCGGAGTATGCCGAAATAATCCCACCGTTATAGCCAAAGTAGATCGCCTGGGCAGGAGACTCCTTGTCGGTGATATGGATGTCGGTAATGGTGAAGAAACTCAAAAGCCTTGCTCGGTTATTGACTGACGCGTCGCTGTAAGCTGACGGCATAAGATCAAATCGTTTTATGGATTCAATTCCTGGCCCGTAATGCCAGGTACCATAGCCATACTTGCGGTATTTTGAAATTTCATAAGGAAAAATCTTTTTTGTGCCTGATGGGAGTGTGTCCATAATGATCGTTCTCTGGCGGGTCGTGAGAACATCGGACGCAATCGGGCACTTTTTCAGCTCTGTTTTCTGACTGGTCCCGCTTTTTGAGTATCCTGCAGAGCTGCATAGCAGGGAACCTGTCAACAAAAGGAAACAGAGCGATTTCCGCTTACAAGATACATTCATAAAAAACCTCCCGGGCGTTTGATTTCCTGATTTTCATGCTCGAGGGGTAATTTAAATAATATTGTAACAATTTTGTACTTATTATTTACATCAGCCCTGTTCATTCACGATTCCGGGAAGGTTGATGGATTCAACAGGAGCTACAGCTCAGTGTGGCCAAAGTCGATTGATTTCGGTGCCGGGCAACTCTTTTTTGTTGTTGTTCTGATTGCAGTCATCGTTTTTCTTGTTGGCATCCAGATAGATGTCAGGATCATAACTTATCACCAATGAATACGTCACAGGGAACTCGATGGCTTTGTTCCAGTCAGTTGTATAGGTAAGGGTGATTGTGGCGTCAGGCTCAAGGCGCGAGATGCTTTGCTGAGCTTTGACGATACCACGGCCTCCCGCCTGGATTTCATAAAGTGTTACATTCGCCTGCCGTGGGTCTGATTCAAAAACAGCATTCCCAACATTCTTTACGACACCAGTGATCAGGATGCGTCCTGCTGACATTGGAAACTTGGCATCTTTAGAAAGAACCCTGAACGTGAGACTTTCTGCTGCAGGGTCCGGGCATCCTACCGGTATGTTGATGGTTGGTTTCTTTATCAGGAGCTGGTTGGCTCCATCTATACTTGCTGGCGCGGCGAGAGTTGGTGTGGGAAGAGCCAGCATCATTGCACTGCTTGCCAGCAGTACCAGTACACTGGAAATCGTTTTCAGTTTTTTGTGTTTCATTGTTTCCCCTCGCGGTGAATGAGTTAATGTAATTTGCTTTTATTGTGATTTTTGAAGTAATTCGGGCATCTTTGCACCACTTCTGCTGGCTGTACAGCAAACGTTGTCTTGTGTTTGATGCTCTATCCCAGCGTATCACAATACAAAATAATTCTTTAATAAACACGGAAATCATATTGGTGGGAGATGTTGATACCTTTTACAGAGTAAAGCTGTAGGTAGCTCTTTTCCATAAACCACAGAACAACCATCATGACGCTTGTTGCAAAAGACCGATTTGCAAGGCTATGCGGCTGGCGGTTTTGCGGGGAACCTCTACGTGATTTCGTCTGAGAGCAATGCGTTTAGAGAGTGGGGAGAGAACTTTATCAATTATACTTTCGCTGGTGGCCGGCAGGCGATCTCGTTCTCTTGGGCTCCGATATTGTATCAAATGCTTGATGAGATGCGTTATCTCCTGGAAGCCAGGAACTTTTTTTCTTGCTCCTTTAGCGGGAAGTCTCAATCATCCTCTGAAAGTTTTTTTCATTAGATTGTTGCTGATGAAAGAGCGGGTTCGAATCGATACTCATCGGATCGTCGTACGGTTTACGCCCTTCATGGCGGAAGAAAACGCCCAGAGGGAGTTTATATGATCCGGTTGCAAGGCGAAATGCAGCATTGTGGTCGGTGGTGTCATGGCTTTTTGGCAGGTAGTGAATGTTTTTTTTGAACCACTGGCAGGGATTCAGTTTGTTGAAGACGACGCATGGTTGGCATACATCGACTACCGAAAATCCCTTGAATGCAATTGCTTCCTTGATCATCATTGTTGTCTGTTCAATATCTCCGGCTAAGCCTCTTGCTATGAACGGAGCTTTCAAGGCGAGTGCGACTTCCAGCGGGTTGAAGGATTCGAGCTTGAATCCGTTAAGCTCTCCCGGGCTCTTCATGCCGCGCTGCGATGTATGAGAGGCTTGAGTGTTGGTGAGGTCGTAGACCATGGTGTTGTGGACAATCATCGTGACATCAGCGTTTCTGTAGATGGCATTAAGAAAATGATTTCCTCCTTCACTCAGCATATCCCCGTTACCCGATTCAACGATAACAACAAGTTTTCTGTTCGACAGTTTGATTGCCTGAGCCATCCCAGAGGCTATGACAAGGGGTTCCGGCCTGATATGGAGTTCATGCAGTGCTGAATGTATTGCTTTGTGTAGCATGTGGTCTCCGCATCCCGGGCACCAGGCGACATCGGTGATGTGGGGCATATTGAACTCTGAGGGTGTATCATTCATGATCTGAATCCTTTAACGCATGGCTGATGCTTTTTCAATGACTTACAAGAGTGTTCGTTTATGAGTGAAACATTCTTTTGTGTTCTGAGATTCAAATGCTTTTTGTTTAAAAATTCTATTAATTACTGTCAGTTTTTCTAAGAAAAAACGGTAAAAAAACAGAAAAAACTGAAATTATTTAAGCTCTGCATTTTATTTGTTGAATTAAGCAAATTTATTTTGATTCACAAAAAATCGTTGCACCCTTCACTTGCGCAGGATTCTGAAACATTCAATGAGAGGGTTGCCTTATGGCTTGTTGATATCCCTGGAACATGCTTGAAGACTTTCAGTTGAACAAAAAGCATTTCAAATGATAACTTGCAGCAGTAAAACTTTCTGCTATCGATTTTGTCGGGCAGGGTGGATGAAGAGTTCTCTCGTTTTAATAAAAAAAAGATATGACAATTTTTCTCAGTCGCATAGACACCTTGTTTAATTCGCTGGAGCATTTTTGGGAGCATAAGCGCACGAAGCGAACGGCGGCAAATGTGTTGATCATTACTTTTCTTGGCGCTCTTACCTTGATAGAGCTTGGCCGTCAGGGATGGTTACCTGGAGCGTTTGCGGAAATTATTCCATCAAGCCACTATTATGCTATCAATATTGCGTTTTCCATGTTGCTTGGTCTGGAAGTGATTGGGTTGGTTTTCAGTCTTGCGAACTCGGTTTCAGATTCGGTTGGCAAGCAGTTCGAAATCCTCTCTCTTATTCTGCTTAGGCAATCTTTTGAGGAGTTTGTCTACTTTAACGAGCCATTGGTGTGGGTGGAGACCTCAAAGCCTGTACTACACATTCTTTCCAATGCTGCCGGTGGCCTCCTGATTTTTCTTCTGCTTGGTCTCTATTACAAGCTTCAGCAACATCGAGTCATTGCACAAAGCTCTGTGACGACAGCCGACTTTATTGCATCCAAAAAGCTTGTGTCGCTTTTTCTTTTGCTCATTTTTATTGGAATTGGCGTCACTGATCTTTCGTTGTATTTGACCGCTCAGCCCATCTACGATTTCTTTGCCATATTCTACACTGCTCTTGTTTTCAGTGATGTGCTGCTGGTGCTGGTTTCTCTCCGTTACAGTTCACGTTATGAAATTCTTTTTCGCAACTCCGGCTTTGCTGTTGCTACAGTGGTCGTTCGGCTTGCACTGACGGCCCCACCTTTTTTTAACGTCCTTCTTGGTGTTGGGGCTATGGTTTTTGCGATTGGCATTACTTTTGCCTACAACGGGTTTAAAAAAACAGAGGGAGTCAAATCGTCACCTGCTGCTTTTCCGCAAGAGAGCGCATAAAACCATGATTATCTCTTTTCAGCAAACCTTAATCGGCCAAGTCGGAGTAGTGGAGTGCGGCGGCGCCATTATCAATCTCTGTTTTGGTATGGAGACGCCTTCGCAACAAGCAGAAATCGGTGAAACGGAGCTGATCAGGGAGGCTTTTCGGCAGGTTGATGCCTATCTCGCAGGGGAGCTGCGGCTGTTTTCAGTGCCAGTTGTTCCTTCGGGAACGCCTTTCATGCAGCGTGTCTGGAGAGTGCTTCGTGCTGTTCCGTATGGAACAACGGTTACTTATCGTGATGTTGCTGTCGCGGTGGGAAATCCCCTTGCTGCCAGAGCGGTGGGGATGGCAACCCACAGAAATCCGGTGCCAATTTTGATTCCCTGTCACCGGGTTATTGGCAGTAATGGTGCGCTTACTGGTTACCGGTGCGGGCTGGGGTTGAAAAAGAGGTTGCTGGAGCTTGAACGGGGAGCATTAGGTTATACGGTTTAAAATGGCATATTTAAGCATGTTTTTCAAGGTTCAGAGTGGTATGATGGCAGCATATTTCAGAAATAGTCCTTTAGTGTACTCAAAGAAGGATGGGGAGGTAATGGTTCTGGCTGCTTCAGCAGAAAATTAAACAAAGATGATGAACAGCGTTTTAATAAAAAGATTTTTTCGCATTTCGGTTGTCGTTGGAATGTGCGTTCCGTTCCTCTTTTCTGGTTGCGGGTCGGGCAACGGGGGTAAAGATGGCGAAAAGAAGGGAACGCCCGTATTGCCCGTGATGACGGTTACTCGGGGAGATGCAACGGTAAGCCGAGAGTATTCTTCCCTTCTTGAGGGAAAGGTCAATGTGGAAATTCGCCCTCAGGTTGACGGGACGCTTCAGAAAATTTATGTTGATGAGGGAGCATTTGTCAAGGCGGGTCAACCGCTCTTTACAATTGATGATCGGCTCTATCGTGAGCAGTACAACAGCGCACTTGCCTCTCAACATGCCGCTGAAGCTTCGCTTGTTGTTGCAACGCTGAACGAGGAAAAACTTGTTCCGCTGGTACAGAATAATGTTATCTCTGATATTCAGCTCAAAACCGCGAAGGCAAACCGTCAGGCGGCAGCAGCGGCGGCGGAGCAGTCGAGAGCGGCGGCCCGCTCTGCCTTTGTCAATCTTGATTATTCAACCCTCAAGGCTCCGGTCAGCGGATACATTGGAAAAATCCCTTTACGGCTTGGGAGTCTTGTCAGCAAAAACCAGAGTAACTGGCTGACGCTTTTGAGTGACGTCAGTGAAATTTATGCCTATTTCAGCATGAGTGAAATAGATTTTATGCGTTTCCGACAGCAGTACGAGGGCGGCACAGTGCAGGAGAAGCTGAAGCGGGTTGCTCCGGTTTCATTGATCATGGCTGACGGGAGCCTCTTTGCTCAAAAGGGGGTGATCAGTACCATAAGTGGTCAGTTTGACCAGGCAACCGGTTCTGTCAGGATTCGGGCAGTTTTTCCCAATCCGGGGGGGCTGTTGCGTTCCGGCAATACGGGGAAGGTGGTTATTGAGTCACTCTACCATGATGTGCTGCTGGTGCCGCAGGCTGCAACGGTTGAGCTGCAAGACAAGGTTTTTGTTGTTCTTCTTGGTAACGGCAACCGGGTGCAGAAGCAGGTGATTATGGTTGCAGGGAAGAGTGGCAACAACTATATCGTGAGCTCAGGTCTGAAACAGGGTGATATCATCGTGACTGCCGGTACGGAAAAATTGCCCGATGGCACGGTTATCAAGCCGGTCAGAAGGCGCTAAACCTGATTATCCATGTTTGAACGTTTTATATCAAGACCTGTTCTTGCTACCGTCATATCAATCATTCTGGTTATTCTCGGTGTTGTAGGCATCAATCAACTGTCGATTACCCGCTTCCCCGACATTGCGCCTCCCAGTGTCTCGGTGTCAGCGAGTTATCCCGGTGCAAGCGCCGAGACGGTTGGCCGTTCCGTAGCCCCTCCGCTTGAGGAGGCGATCAACGGGGTTGAAAACATGAACTACATGACCTCGACCTCTGCCAATGACGGGTCACTCTCCATTGCGGTTTTTTTCAAGCAGGGCACCAACCCTGACCAGGCGGCTGTCAATGTGCAGAACCGTGTGGCTCAGGCGACAAGCCGGCTCCCGGCGGAGGTCAACCAGATCGGTGTTTCGACCGTCAAGCGTCAGAACAGTCAGATCATGCTCATAACGCTTTCGAGCAGCTCAAAAGCCTATGACCAGATCTTTTTGCAGAACTATGCCAAAATCAATATTGTCGATGATTTGGCACGCGTTCCCGGTGTCGGACAGGTTTCGGTTTATGGTAACATGGATTATGCCATGCGTATCTGGCTGCGTCCACAGCAGATGGCGGCCTACAGGGTAACACCGCAGGAGGTCTCGGCGGCCATTCAGAGCCAGAACCTTGAGGCGGCTCCGGGCTCGTTCGGTGAGAACAGTACTGAGGCAATGCAATATGTGATGAAGTACAAGGGGAAGAATGCCTACCCGGGTGACTATGAAAATATTGTGATTCGTGCCAATCCAGATGGTTCGTTGCTCAAGCTTGGTGATATTG
Organism: uncultured Chlorobiaceae bacterium; assembly: GCA_903917955.1. Lineage (GTDB taxonomy): Bacteria > Bacteroidota > Chlorobiia > Chlorobiales > Chlorobiaceae > Chlorobium. Next base: position 11,191 of record CAIXCO010000103.1, read on the forward strand.
CCCGTGTCGAGTTTGGTGCCTACCGCTATACGGTCGATACCAAGGCAAACGGCGAACCGGGTGTGGTGCTGGCGGTCTATCAGGCTCCGGGTTCAAACGCCAATAAGGTTGAAATGGGGCTACGCAAGGTGCTGGAGAAGGCTTCCGGCTCTTTCCCTTCCGGCATTAGCTATTCGATTCCTTTCAGCTCCAAAAAGGTGGTCGACGAGTCGATTATTCAGGTTGAGCACACGCTGATTGAGGCGTTTCTTCTCGTTTTTCTTGTTGTTTTTCTCTTTTTGCAGGATCTTCGCTCCACCCTCATTCCGGCTATTGCCGTACCGGTGGCCATTATCGGCACCTTTTTCTTCATGAACCTTTTTGGCTTTTCTATCAATGTGCTGACCCTCTTCGGCCTGGTGCTGGCCATCGGGATTGTGGTTGATGATGCCATTGTGGTGGTTGAGGCGGTTCATGCCAAAATGGAGCAGAAAAATTATCCGGCCAAGGTGGCTACCGTCTCCGCCATGCGGGAGATTACCACGGCGATTGTCACCATTACCCTTGTGATGGCCTCAGTTTTTCTTCCTGTCGGCTTTCTTCAGGGCTCGACTGGTGTCTTCTACCGGCAGTTCGCCTTTACCCTTGCCATTGCCATTCTGATTTCGGCGGTCAACGCCCTTACCTTGAGCCCAGCCCTCTGCGCACTCTTTCTGACCAATCTTCATGATGAGGATGGCAAGGGAAAAGAGGGGAAACTGCACAAGTTCGGAGGGTTCGGCAAACGCTTTTTTACAGGCTTCAACACTGGTTTTGAGTTTCTGAAACGGAAGTATCTCGGCTCTCTTGTCTATCTGATTCGTAACAAGCGTGTCACCTTCTCCTTTCTCGGCCTTCTGGTTGCCATCTCTGTCTGGATGTTCAAGGTTACACCGACCGGATTTATTCCGGATGAGGATAACGGCTTTGTGATTGTTTCTGTTTCACTGCCGCCGGGCGCCTCTTTTGACCGGACCAGGGCTGTCATGGACAGGGCCGCCCTGACTCTCAAATCCATTCCGTCAGTGCAAAGAGTGAATGCTATTTCGGGTATCAATGTTCTGTCGAGAAGTTCGTCGCCCTCTTCGGGTCTTCTTTTTTTGCAGCTCAAGGATCCCGGGGAGCGCGGGCCAGACGGAAATATCAAAAAGATTCTCGCAACAATATCAAAAAAACTGGCAGGAAGGGAGGGCTCGTTCTTTGCGCTTGCCCAGCCGACGGTTCCCGGTTTCAGTACCGTCAGTGGCCTTGAGTTTGTGGTGCAGGATCGCAGCGGAGGAGCGCTCGATAAATTGGGCAATGTGGCGCAGGGCTTTATTGGTGAACTGATGAAACGTCCGGAAATTGGCTTTGCCTTCACCACCTTCAAGGCTGCCAATCCGCAGTATGAACTGGTCGTCGATAATATCAAAGCGGGCCAGCTCGGGGTTAATGTCAAGGAGCTGCTGACCGTCTTGCAGGCTTACTATGGCAGTCTGCAGGCTTCGGATTTCAACCGTTTCGGCAAGTACTACCGGGTGGTGATGCAGGCTGAGCCGGGGGAGCGCGCCGAACCGGCCTCCCTGGACGGCATTTTTGTCAAGAACTCTGGCGGCAGCATGGTGCCGGTCTCTTCGATCATTACCCTCAAACGGGTCTATGGCACCGAGTCGGTTGACCATTTCAACATGTTCAATGCCGTCTCCATCAATGCGACGGTCAAACCGGGCTTCAGCACTGGCCAGGCCATCAAGGCGGTTGAAGCGGTTTCCAAAACCCATCTTCCGTTGGGTTACACTTACGACTGGAAAGGGCAGAGCCGCGAGGAGCTCGAATCCACCGGCGGACTGCTCTTTATCTTCATGCTCTCTGTTGTCTTTGTCTACTTTTTGCTGGCGGCGCTCTATGAGAGCTATCTGCTTCCCCTTGCGGTAATGTTTTCGATTCCGACAGGGTTGCTCGGCGTCTTTATCGGCATCAAGCTTGCCGGGGTCGAAAACAATATCTATGTACAGGTTGCCGTTATTATGTTGATCGGTCTTCTGGCTAAAAATGCCATTCTGATTGTTGAGTTTGCCCTGCAGCGGAGGGTTGCCGGAAGTTCACTCTCAGCCGCAGCCATTGAGGGGGCGAAGGCGAGGCTCCGACCAATTCTTATGACCTCCCTTGCCTTTGTTGCAGGGTTGCTTCCGCTTCTGTTTGTGACCGGTCCGGCGGCTCTGGGTAACCACTCCATTGGCGCGGCGGCAATTGGAGGCATGTTTATTGGTATGCTGCTTGGTATTTTTGTGGTTCCTGTGCTTTTTGTCACCTTCCAGCATCTTCAGGAGGTCATTACCGGCCCTGCTGCGACCATAGTGGAGGCTGGCGCTCTTCTCGAAGAGGTTGTCAGCAAGGAAAAAGAGAGTGCACGGCAACCATCATGATGAGTAACGCTGAATGAACGCTTGACTAATGAGAAGGCGATCAAAAGATGGAATTGTTTTCGGCAGTTGCGTGTTCATTTGAAGAGGATGTTCGAAGTGGTAATTTTGTATAAAAGAAAGTTCAGGAACGTATGAATACAATATTATATAATGCAACGGTTGTCGGAAAAATAATGGTTACCCCGGATTTGATGATTTTTCGACTTGATACCGATGAGGCGAGAGAGGAGTTTGAAGCGGGGCAGAATTTGCTGCTTGGCCTGTACGGATTCGAGAAGCGCTCTTCCAATTCGGAACTGGAACTGGTGCCTGCTGCTGATGAGTTGCTTATTCAGCGACCATACGCCATTGCTTCGGCAAAGACCGAGACCCGTCAACTGGAGTTTTATATTTCACAGGTCAAGTCAGGTCAGTTGACTTCAAGGCTTTTCAATCTCAATGTTGGAGACAGGCTGTACGTGGGTACAAAGATCAGCGGTATTTTCCGTCTTGATGAAACGCCTGATGGCAGTGATATTGTCATGGTTGCCACAGGCACCGGAATCGCCCCCTATATCAGTTTTTTGCGTTCCCATATTGTTGAGCGGCCTGAAAGCAAAATGGTGGTGATTCAGGGTGCAGCTCACCGCTGGGATCTTGGTTACTCCAGCGAATTGACCTTTCTGGAGAAGAGTTTTGCCAACTTTTTTTATGTGCCGACGCTCACCGATGCTGACGATCGCTGGGATGGCTACCGGTTGTGTATTGAGGATCTGTTGAAAAAGGATGTTCTGCAAAATGAGTTCAACATTTCACCTGACCCCGAGCGGACTCATTTTTTTGTCAGTGGCAAGCCTGATATGGTTGCCCACGTATCGGAGTGGTTGCACGATTTCGGATATACACGGCATCATCCGGATGATCCCGGGGAGCTCTATATTGAGGAGTTCTGAGGAGTCAGAGTTGCTATTATCTTACCAAAAAGAAGCTTTTTTTGTTTTAAAAAAACACCCCGTTATGGTAACAAACCAGAAGAAGCTTGATCTCTTTGGATTTAATATGAAGGCTGGCGGGGGCGTACATACCTCCAGAACGATCATGCTGCTCGAATTGGGGACGCTGCTTTCGCGGGTTAGCGATTCTTCTGCAGTGAAGGTAGTCTACCAATTGGCGATTATAGATGACAACTCTCTCTCCAAGAGAACTGAAAATACCCGTAAACTGACCTTCCAGCATCTTGTTGAGCTTTATGGTCTTGACCCCAAAATAACGGTATTTCGAGCCCTCCGTTTTTTCTGGATTCGGGATGTTGACGCCCGCCCTCTCCTTGCCCTTCTTTGTGCATATAGTCGCGACCCGTTACTTCGAATCGCCACACCCTTTATGTTGGCATTGAAAGATGGTGATATCATGGCACGTGAAGCACTGGAACGGCATCTGGAGGGATTATTTCCTGGCCGTTTCAGTCCGGCAACCCTGAAGTCTACCGCACAGAATCTCAATTCATCGTGGACAAAATCCGGTCATTTGACGGGCAGGAGCATGAAACGTCGGACTCCGGTTACTCCAACAGCGGGTGCACTCTCTTATGCACTCTTTCTTGGTTATCTTTCAGGAATTCGAGGTCAGGCACTGTTGACGAGCGATTATGTTCGTATGTTGAATTGCCCTCTCTCTTTGGCTCTAACGCTTGCTGAGGAAGCCTCGCGTAAAGGCTGGATGGTTTGGAAGCGGGTTGGCGATGTCATGGAGGTTCATTTTCCGAACCTGATTAATCTTCAAGAAGCGGAGTGGATTCGTGAGCAGAGCTAAACGATTGATTCAGTCATACACCTCCTACATTACCGTGCCCTGGCGAGATGATGCCGCTGCAGCTCAGCGGGTAATTTTTTGCGTCTATAACGAAAATGAAGAGCGTTCACTCGTGGCCAGGATTGATGAATTTGAAATTGCCACCCGTCAAGCTGGTCATAATTGGGCCATTTTTGATCTTACCAATACCTTTGCAGTCTGGCTGGCCTCTCAAAAATATGCCGAGAGTTATTTCCGGAAACCGCACTTGCTCTCGACTCTTCTTCCAAAATACCAAACGTATATCGCACAAGAATTCGGCAATTTTTTGAAAAAAAACAACCCTACAGGAAATGATGTTGTCGCCCTTAAAGGAGTTGGTTCTCTTTTTGGCTTCTTGAAAGTCAAAGAGGTTGTTGACCAACTTGCTCCAATGGTTAGAGGACGGTTGCTGGTTTTTTTCCCCGGCAGCTTCGAAAACAACAATTACAGGCTTTTGGACGGCTATGACGGATGGAATTATCTCGCTGTTCCTATCACAGCAGACAAGGAATATTGAAAGATGTGTTCAATGATGAAAAATCGTGAGATCTATCAAAAAGATCCGGCCACCCGCAGGCTGCTCAATGAGGGTGTGGCCAATGTGAACGACGAAAAAACGGCCCTTGCTCAAGCTGTCCTCCGCTACGAGTTGGAAACCTTCGTCTGTGAAGGCCAGTACGAAACTGGCATGGCACACATACTCGATACCTATCTCAAAAACATCGATCAAGCCCAGCAGCCAGCAGTTTGGGTAAGCGGATTTTACGGCTCCGGTAAATCGCATCTGGTGAAAATGCTTCGTGCCCTTTGGATAGACACGGTGTTCGATGATGGTGCAACCGCCCGCGGCCTTACGACCCTGTCACAAAACATTAGCGACAACCTCAAGGAGCTCAGCATTCAGTCCAGACGACACGGCTCTTTACATGCGGCCTCCGGTACCCTTGGTGCAGGGGCTATGGGCAGTGTCCGGCTTGCTCTTTTGAGGATTATTTTTAAATCGGTTGATCTCCCTGAGCAATACCCGGTAGCTCGATTTGTGATGTGGCTGAGGCACGAAGGCATTGCCCAGCAAGTACGAGCCCATGTTGCAGAGAGCGGTTTTGACTGGCAGGAAGAACTCGACAATTTCTATGTTGCCGAAGGGCTGCACAGTGCACTGGTAAAGGCCAAACCAAAACTCTATCCCTCTTTGGAGTCCTGCGTTGACACCCTGAACAACCTCTACCCTTACGTTCAGGATATCTCAAGTGATGAGATGCTCAAAGCCATCCGCATGGCACTGACCAAAGAAGGCAAATTTCCTCTCACTCTTATTGTTCTCGACGAAGTGCAGCAGTATATCGGTGAGGATAGTCAGCGCTCCATTGACGTTCAAGAGGTTGTTGAATCTTGCTGTAAGAACATCGGAGGAAAACTCCTCTTTATCGCTACGGGTCAGACCGCGGTTACGGGTACGAGCAATCTCAAAAAACTCGAGGGCCGATTCACGATTCGTGTGGAGCTTTCAGATGCCGATGTGGATGCGGTTATTCGCAAGGTTATTCTTGCCAAAAAAGCAGAAGCGAAGGCTCCCATAGAGCAGATGATGCAGACCAACCTCGGGGAGATCTCTCGTCATCTTTCTGGAACGACCATCGGGCACCAGCAGAGTGATAGAGGAAATTTTGCCCAGGATTATCCCATTCTTCCGGTTCGCCGCCGCTTTTGGGAAAGTACCCTCAGAGTTCTTGATCAAACAGGGACTGATAGCCAGCTTCGCAACCAGCTCAGCATGATCCACAAGGTCATCCAGACAAACCTGAATGATCCGCTCGGCCATGTCGTCCCTGCCGACTACCTCTACTTTGACTCTGCCGACAAGCTCCTCCAGTCACGCATACTGCCGCGTAAAGTTCACGAAAAAACCATGAGCTGGCGTAAAGGCACTGAAGATGAGCAGCTTATGGCAAGAGCCTGCGGCCTGGTCTTTCTTATCAGCAAACTTTCGGCCAGCAACACTGAAATCGGTATTCGTGCAAC
>CAIXCO010000104.1 GCA_903917955.1 uncultured Chlorobiaceae bacterium
CACGCCGAAGAGTGTTTGATGTTTTTTCTCCAAATTCCGGCACACTGATGATCATGCCAAAAACATCCCCTTCAATGAGTTGCGCTACCGCACTTTTTACCATACATCACCCACTCAGAACGCATATATAATTTGCAAATTAAAACAATAAATAATACTTTTTGCAAACTATACATGCAAAAACAGTATGCTGTCCGATAATATTTCACAATTCGCCGCTGAAGGAATCTCGTGCTTCAGCTTCAGCCAGCTTGAGCAAAGGATCAGCTCTTCTCCCACCGCACTCAAGGCGACCTTGCGCCGTTTGATGAAAAAGGGGGAAATCGCCATGCCTCATCAGGGGTTTTATGTGATTGTCCCCCCTGAATATCGCTCGCTTGGATGCCGTCCGGCAGAGCAGTTCATCCCTGATCTGATGAGCTACTTGGGTGAATATTATTATGTCGGACTTTTGAGTGCTGCCGAATACCATGGTGCCGCTCATCATCGACCCCAGGTTTTTCAGGTAATGGTAGCCAAACCGCGAAGAACCATCATATCCGGCAAAGTCCAGGTCAACTTCATCGTAAGAGGTAATGTTGAGGCTATTCCAACTCAACCACGCAACACCGTAACCGGCATTCTGAAGCTCTCAACGCCTGAAGCTACCGCCTTTGATCTTGCGGGATACTACAGGCATTGTGGGTGGCTGGACAATGTTGCCACCGTGCTGTCGGAGCTGGTCGAAGTACTTGATCCCGAAAAATTGGTGACGGTTGCTGAACTGTCGCCGATAACCTGGGTGCAGCGGCTGGGATATTTATTGGAAACCGTTGGTTCTGAGGAGACATGGCAGCCATTGGCAGGGTATGTCAACGCCAAAAATCCTGTACGCTCACCCCTTCTACCATCAGCCACAATCAAGGGCGCCAGGTTTAACAAGCGCTGGCAAATCTACGTCAACAGCAAAGTGGAGGCGGAGATTTGATACCTCAAGCCTACATCATTGAATGGCGCAAAAACGCACCATGGTCACAGCCCTCACAAGTTGAACAGGATCTCGTTATTTGTCGGGCTCTTGTAGAAATATTCAGTAACCCTTTTCTGGCGGAAAGTCTCGCCTTTCGGGGAGGAACGGCACTCTTCAAACTGCACATGCCGCCAGTCAGATATTCAGAGGATATTGATCTTGTTCAGGCAAAAGGTGGCGCTATCGGACCGATCATTGACGCGTTGAGAGTGCGCCTCGATCATTGGTTGGGTGAACCGAAACGCAAGCGCACCGAAGGGCGGGTGACACTGCTTTACCGATTTACTTCTGAAGATAACCTGCCTTTACGGCTCAAGATAGAAATAAACACTCGTGAGCATTTTACCATTCAGGGCTTTCAGCAACACCCATTTGCAATCAAATCACGCTGGTTCACTGGCAATACCACGATTCTGACCTATTCTCTCGAAGAACTTCTGGGAACAAAATTACGAGCGCTCTACCAACGCAAAAAAGGACGTGACTTGTTTGATCTTTGGTATTCCCTCAACAAAACAAATCAGCCACCTGACACAAAACTGATAATTGACTCTTTTCTGAA
>CAIXCO010000105.1 GCA_903917955.1 uncultured Chlorobiaceae bacterium
ATGCGACCATTCTCAACTTCCACTTCAAAGTAATCTGTTTCAGGAATTGAGGTTACAATAGACTTTGGCAAGGTCAACTGATTTTTGCTGGTAAGTTTGGCTAACATGGCATTCACGTCAAAAAGAGTAATGGAGTAAGAATACCTTACCAAAAATAATATTGTTTACCAAATAGTATTACACCATCGACAACATGGTTCTCTCGCTTCGGCAATTTTGCCTAAAAAAAAAGAATCCGGAAAAAAGGCAGAATTGCACCAGCCGTCAACACCAGTTTGTGTAATCACTTCATAAGCGCTAAATTGCTCATCAACTGCTTTGAATTTTCATGCAATCCATAACCAAGGGCAAAAGATGAAACCAAAGACGATTCGAGACGGAGTTACGTTGTCGAGCGGTAGCAGGGTGCTTGAGAACGGCTATGCGGCAGCGCTCAAGCGAAGCGCTTTTGCGTTGCGGCTGATTGTCAAGGCGTTTTATGAAGGGGTGGTGCGTAACAAAAGCGTTTTGCTGATTGGTGTCAGCTTGTTCTATTTACTTGGCGCCTGCACAGCACCAGTGTTTGATCCAAAGAACTTTGTTTTTATACGCGGCGGCGAGTTTACGATGGGGAGCCCGGAGAATGAAGTGGGCAGGGAAGACCACATAATTGTCAATAGCAACTCCAATGATGAATTTTCTTTTTCTCCGCGACTTTGGGATAGAGAGATCCTGCATCAGAGTAGCGAGACCCAGCATCAGGTGAAGCTGAGTGATTTTTATATGGGGAAATATGCGGTGACTGTTGGCGAATTCAGGAAATTTGTAGAAGCGACTGGGTATCAGACAGAAGCTGAAAAAAGGGTATTGAGCGATATTGTTGTTAATAATGAGACATGGAAGGCTGTAGCAATAAACTGGCGTCATGGAGTGTCAGACAGTATGCGACCTCAGAATGAAGAGAATCATCCGGTGTTGCATGTGAGCTGGAATGATGCTGTAGCTTACTGCAAATGGTTGTCGAAAGAGACGGGTAAGAAATTTCGCTTGCCAACCGAGGCCGAGCGCGAATATGCTTGCCGCGCAGGTACGACAACACCGTTTAATACGGGCAATAACTTGACGACTGATCAGGCAAATTATGATGGCAACTATCCCTACAACGACAATCCGAAAGGAGTATACCGGGAAAACACTGTGGCGGTGAACAGTTTTGTACCCAATGCGTGGGGTTTATACAACATGCATGGTAACGTCTTTGAGTGGTGCAGCGATTGGTACGGTGGAACCTATTATGATGAGTGTAAAGCGAACGGTACGGTGACCAATCCAGCAGGGCCATCAAAGGGTTCGGACCGTGTCCTTCGTGGGGGGGGCTGGGGCAACCCTGCCGGGAGCTGTCGGTCGGCTGATCGTGGCGACTTCACCTCCCGCAACCCGAACGGCGATGTTGGCTTCCGCGTGGTTTTCGTCCCGTAGTCAGTTGGCTGCTCATGCCGGCTTTGTTTTTGAGCGAGAGGGCAGTACCAACATTTTGGTGAGCGGAGGTGAGGGACGAACCGCCGCACGCCAAAATGTTCTGGTAACAACCGACTACAGAAACGTCCACCGAAGGTGGGC
>CAIXCO010000106.1 GCA_903917955.1 uncultured Chlorobiaceae bacterium
AACTGAGCTGTCACCTGATGCGATGAAGAGAGTGTTGGTATCACAATCAGAACAGAGCTGGTTTCCGGGTAGACGGCAATGATCTTTCCCTGCTCGAAAACAGGAACCCTGGCAAACTGCTGTAGCATACTCATCCAGGAGAGCAGCGAATTGAGAGCCTGTAGCTGAGCAGTAGAACCTGAAATCGGGCTCAATGTTACCTCCTTGCCAGACGCCTCCCGTAAAAAAGACGAAAGCGTCTGATCAACCCGAACCAACCAATCCTCACAATCATGGACATGTACCTCCAAATGCACAACAAGTGAGGGATGGCGTAATCCATACATGAATCCTTTAATAACCACAGAGCCTGTCACCTTGAATGCGGGAGTATCTGTGGTGGTCATCAAACTGCTTTTCACAAGGTAGAATCAATTGGTTTAAAACAGATAATCGGACAGCGTTCAGCCAATTCATAATGACCCTGCCTGATATCGACAACATCAAAGAAGGGCAATGCCAAGACGCTCAACTCTGACAACGTCGGAAAAGTGTATCGGGTATCCACTCGCTGATAAGCATCAATGGTATCAATGACTGCGCACGGCCACCCCGTATATTTTGCCAATTGATCTCTATCAGGAAAAAGCCTCTCAAAAGCAGCATGAATATCTGTGACAGGAACACTCAAATCTTCATCAGGGAAAATTGCCATTGCCACCCGCCACTTAAGAGCATGAAAACTGCCAATCATTCCAGCATGTAACGCTGCAACCACATTTTCAAGGGATTCATGTCTCTCCGGACGGGCAAAACATCGTAATACAAGAAGACCGCTCCGTTTCAGTACACGCGCCAACTCCGCCAACACAACCTGACAATCATCAGCAGATGGTAAAACGGTAAAACAACCATCACCAATAACCAGATCTGCAGAGTTATCAGACAGTGGGATATTTTGCCAAGATGCCTGCTGAACAGAAGAGGGGTTGCGGGCATGCGAAGACCAAACGGATGCAATCATATCGGCACTGTGATCAAAAGCATGCACTCTCGTATGGCTCGGCCAGGAGAGATGAACAAGCTCAGGAGTAACCCCCAAAACAATGACATCAGAACATTCTTGATTATATGACAATGCTGGAATCGAAAGCATCATCATAATGGATTGATCTTCTTCAGTTGGACGAAGCGGCGAACCTACCTGGTACCAATTCTTGGAGTGGCTTCTCCAGACACCATGAATGAAATCACTCTGCATGTACACATCTCCTGAAATTTTTATTGACCTGAATATACAAATTATGCATGGGCCGCATTAAATTAACTCCGGTAAAGCCCATTTTCAAGCAAAAAAAACATCAGGTCATGCATGAAGCAATTTCCAAAATTGCCATACATGCAACCGACTCCCGCGCCCCTGCTCTGAAAGCAAAACCACCCAAAAAGCTTTACAATGAGCAAGTGATCAACTCTTGACAAGAGAGAGAGCACTCTCCTGCCTTACCCCCCTGAATACCGCAAAAAAATGGTGTAGCAACACTTTTGTGATAAAAAGCGACGCAACCGTACAAAAATGTCTAAAATTTTATTATATTTTTTTATTAAAGCCTTACTTATTTAGGCAAAGAAAGCAAGCCGCTTAAATTTCAAACTGTCGGGCACTTTTTCTGGCAGAATCTCTTGTTTACTGAAGAAATCATCAGAATATGCGCATAGAGAGCCAGAGCGAGCCACATTCCGCCATCAGGCCGTGGATCATTGATACAACGCTCAGAGATGGCGAGCAGGCACCTGGCGTTGTTTTCAGCAGTGCTGAAAAAATTGACATTGCCTCCCTGCTTGCTGATGCGGGCATTGATGAACTCGAAATTGGCTACCCCGCCATCAGCAGCGACGAGCGGAGCACCATCAGGACAATTGTCACCCAAAAGCTGCCACTGCGCCTGACCAGTTGGGCCCGGGCAAAATGGCAGGATATTGAGGAGGCGTGCCTCTGCGGCACCGAGGCTGTTCATATCAGTTTTCCTCTTTCTCGGTTATACCTCCAGCTTATGGAGAGGGATTACGCATGGGTAGAAAAGCAGTTGCAGGAGCTTATTCCGAGAGCAAAACACTATTTCGACTTTGTGAGCGTTGGTGCACAGGATGCTACAAGGGCCCAGCCTGAACTGCTGAAGCGCTTCATGCTCGATGCCGAAGCGTGCGGGGCCGACCGGGTGAGAATTGCTGATACGGTCGGTGTTGCTACACCATCATCCATCATTGGGCTGGTAGGCCATCTGAAATCAACAAGCCATACTGCGCTTGAATTTCATGCCCATAATGATCTCGGCATGGCAACCGCCAACGCTTTTACCGCTCTCGAAGCGGGATGCGAGGCGGTCAGTGTTTCTGTTACAGGACTTGGTGAGCGGGCAGGAAACGCGGCGCTTGAAGAGCTTGCTATAGCGCTGAAGCTCTCGGGAAAGTATGAAACCGGCATTGATACCAGAAAGCTCTCACAGCTCTGCACGGTGGTAAGCAAGGCGGCAGGAAGAACAATCGAGAATCAGAAACCGGTGGTTGGCAAATCGGCATTCCAGCATGAATCGGGTATTCACTGCGCCGCACTGCTCAAACATCCGCTCTCCTATCAGCCTTTTCTGCCCGATCAGGTTGGTCATGAAAGGTGCGAGATGGTGATTGGAAAGCATTCGGGAAGCGCCTCCCTGCAACATTTTTTTTCAGAGAGGGGAATCGCCATGACAAGGGGCGAAGCAAACTACCTTCTTGCCCTTGTCCGCACCGCAGCCAGTGATAAAAAGCGGGCACTGAAACCGGCAGAAGTTGAAGAGATCTACCATAGCAGCCTTTTCATCAAACAGTGATCATCAGACGACAAGCATCATGCTCATAGCCCAGGAACAGGATCACAGCAGTATCAGCCTGCTTGCTGAAGTCAGCAGGACAATAACCCACGAAGATGACATCAACAAGGTGTTACGGCTTGTTCTTTTCATCATGTCTGAGAATATGGACATGCTCAGAGGCATGATCACCATTCTTAACCGCGACAGCGGCGAAATTGTGATTAACGAATCATTCGGGCTGACCGAAAAAGAGAAGGAGCGGGGGCGTTACCAGATCGGCGAAGGCGTGATCGGCCAAGTGGTTAAAAGCGGAAAAGCGCTCATTGTGCCCTGCATCAATGACGAGCCGCTCTTTCTCGATCGCACCCGGTCACGAAGCAAGGCAAAAAAAGAGAGCCTCTGTTTTATCTGCATTCCAATCAAGGCTGGCACAGAAATTGTCGGCACCCTGAGCGCCGACCGTCAACTGGAGCCCTCAGTGACCAACGGGCAGAGCAAAAAAGCAAAAGCGGGAGAGGTGCAGAGGGAGATGCTCCAGCACTATGTTGACCAGCTCTCAATTATCGCCTCCATGATTTCACAAGCCGTACGCATCAAACAGCTTGCACAAGAAGAGAACGAAAAAAAACCGCAGGAGAGCTCCATCAAAGGGATGCCTTCATTGAGGCCGAATCAGGGAGCGGAAAAGCTCGACGAAGAGAGCATTTCAGAGGTCGAGCGCCCGGCAAATATCATCGGCAATACGAAACCGATGATGTCGCTCTATAAAATGATCGACAAGATTGCAAAAACCAATGCAACCACCTTGGTGCTTGGAGAGAGCGGGGTTGGAAAAGAGCTGGTGGCCAGTGCCATTCACTTTAAAAGCCAGCGGTTCGACCGTTCATTCATCAAGTTCAACTGCGCAGCATTGCCGGAAAGTATTGTCGAAAGCGAGCTTTTCGGACATGAAAAAGGGGCCTTCACCGGAGCGTCGGCGACCAGGCAAGGAAGGTTTGAACTTGCCCATGACGGCACCATCTTTCTTGATGAAGTGGGCGAGCTCAGCCTGGCCGTTCAGGCTAAACTGCTCAGAATCATACAGGAAAAGGAGTTTGAGCGGGTTGGAGGCTCCAAAACCATCAAGGTCGATGTGCGGGTCATTGCCGCAACAAACCGCAATCTTGAAGAGTTGATACGCAACGGGCTCTTCCGCGAAGATCTCTATTACCGGTTGAATATTTTTCCCATAACCGTGCCCCCACTCCGCGAACGCAAAACCGACATCTTGCTGCTTGCCGATTATTTTGTGGAAAAATACAACGTGGCAAACCAGAGGGGAATCAGGCGAATCTCGACAACCTCAATCGACATGCTGATGCGCTACCACTGGCCAGGCAACGTCCGCGAATTGCAGAACTGCATCGAACGAGCGGTCATTTTGAGCGAAGATAACGTGATCCACGGCTACCACCTCCCACCGACACTCCAGACGGCCGAGTCGAGCGGGACACCCTATACAGGATCGCTGCAGCAGAAGCTTGATGCGATAGAAAAAGAGATGATTATGGAGGCACTCAAACGCACGAAAGGAAACATGACGCGTGCCGCAGTGCAACTTGGACTTTCAGACCGGATTATGGGGCTTCGGATAAAAAAATTCGATATCGACTACCGAAAATTTCGGCCCTGAACCGGGAAAACAGGGATGCAGGGGGCTGCTCGCTGTGCAGAGGTCAGATGCTATAAAGACCTCTATACTTTTCAAGGTTTTCAAGAATCTCTCCGGCCCCCTTTACCACAATTGACTGCGGTTCATCACAGATATGGACAGAAACATTGGTCTCTTCATGAATTTTTTTGTCAAGCCCCCTGATGAGCGCTCCACCCCCGACAAGGAAAAGACCGCGATCGAAAACGTCTACCGAAATTTCAGGTTTGGTCACCAATGACTCAAGACTTTTTTTAATTGAAGTGACAATCTGGTTAAGAGGGACAGCAAGAACATCCCTGATGTCTTCGGACCTGAGCGTCCTCACTTCGGGAAGACCGGACTCAAGGCAGATTCCCTTGATATCCATGCTAAGCTCTTTTTCCAGTTTGTAGGCTGATCCGATGGTTTTCTTGATATTTTCAACAGTAAGCTCACCAACAGCCATATTGTATTCCTCACGGAGATAACGACTGATCAAGTTATCGAGATCGGCTCCGGCAACTTTGACACATTCGCCAGAGGCTATGCCACTGAGTGACATTACTGCAATTTCCGTTGTACCACCACCGATATCGACAACCATGTTACCCATTGGCTCCCTGACATCAAGCCCAAGACCGACAGCCGCCGCCATGGGATTTGTCACCAGATAGACTTTTCTGGCGCCAACATGCTGGGCAAAATCGCGCACAGCCCTTTTTTCAACAGGAGTAATCCCCGAAGGAATACTGATAACCATACGGTTGATACCGTACGAAAAACGCGTTTTTGTTTTATCGATAAGCCCTTTTATCAGCTCCTGCATTGCCTGATAATCACCAATGGCGCCATTGAAAAGTGGCCTTACAGCCGCAATACCACTATGAACCTTATCACTCATCAGAAGAGCTTCCCGCCCTATGGCCAGGACTTTTCCATTACTCAACTCACGGGCCACAACTGAGGGCTCGTTCAAAACAACACCCAATCCGTGGATAAAAATCAACGTGTTCGTCGTTCCGAAATCAATCGCGATATCTCTATAGAGGTTACTGAACAAACCCATTTTTACCTGACTTTCTTGTGATTTATAAAAAAATTCTACCGCTAATTTACGGGATTTAAGACGGAATGCAATACTAATTATTTTGATTGGTATTATGTTCCTAATAAAGCCGCCTCCCGTCACACCATACCGGCAAGGCATTGCGCGATATGTTCAATCTCCTCTCCGCTCAACATGAGCTCCCCTGCCCCCACAATCCCCTCAACCTGCGCCGCATTGCGACCGCCAACAATCGCACCGGTCACTGCGGGATTGCGCAACGTCCAGGCAATGGCAACCTCCCCGGCAGAACGTCCATGAGGTGCTCCAATTTGTTTCAGCAGTTCAACCAACTCAAGGTTCAATGAGAGACGCGGCTCCTGAAACTCCTTGTTCTGACG
>CAIXCO010000107.1 GCA_903917955.1 uncultured Chlorobiaceae bacterium
GCAACCAGAGGAAGGGAAAAAAGCACTATTATGTGTATATTTTCTTATGGAAAGTTTTACTCATCAAGAAATGTTTCACGTGGAACAATGCACGGCTCATGTATGATATTATAGTTGTCGGCGCTGGTCATGCCGGCTGCGAAGCGGTACTCTCCGCCGCAAGGATGGGTGTCTACTGTTTGCTCATTTCATCAAACCTTACGGCAATAGCCCGAATGTCATGCAATCCGGCCATCGGAGGTGTTGCAAAAGGACAGATCACCAGGGAGATTGATGCGCTTGGAGGGGAGATGGCAAAAGCAATAGATGCAACAGGGATACAGTTCCGGATGCTCAACAGAAGTAAAGGGCCTGCTATGCACTCCCCGAGAGCTCAAGCTGACCCGACACTCTACACTCACTATATGCGCAAGATCATTGAGAGGGAGCGCAATATTGATCTTCTTCAGGATACGGTAACTGGCATAGAGTGCTCTGCCGGAATATTTATAGGAGTCAAGCTCATGTCAGGACGCATCATCAGTGGTCGAGCAGCCATTCTTGCATGCGGAACATTTCTGAACGGACTGATCCATATTGGTATGAACCATTATGCAGGAGGACGTACCATTGCCGACCCTCCCGTCTTCGGTCTTACAGAAAACCTTGTTGGACTGGGCTTTGCCTCTGGCAGGTTGAAGACCGGCACTCCTCCCCGTATTGATGCACGCTCTCTTGACTACTCGATGATGGAGGAGCAGAAAGGGGATAAAGAGCGTGTTACCTTTTCGTTCAGACGGACCACTGTCATTGATCGAGCGCAGATCAGTTGCTTTGTAACAAAAACAAGCAGAGCGACCCATGATATCCTGAAAAAGGGATTTGACCGTTCACCCCTGTTTACCGGAAAAGTTCAGGGGATCGGGCCAAGATACTGCCCATCAATTGAGGATAAAATTTGTCGATTTCCTGACAAGGAGAGTCACCATATTTTTCTTGAACCTGAAGGATTTGAGACGAATGAGATGTATGTCAATGGCTTTTCGACATCACTGCCTGAAGAGATTCAGTTCGAAGCACTTCGCTCTCTTCCAGGACTCAGCAAAGTAAAGATGATCAGGCCGGGTTATGCGATTGAATACGACTACTTTTTTCCGCACCAGATCAACAGAAGTCTTGAAACAAAAGTTGTTAAAAACCTTTATTTTGCCGGACAGATCAATGGTACTTCCGGATATGAAGAGGCCGCTGCCCAAGGGTTGATTGCTGGTATAAACGCAACACTCAACATCCAGAAACGACCTCCACTCCACCTCAAACGTTCTGATGCCTATATCGGCGTACTCATTGATGACCTTATCACCAAGGAGACCAATGAACCGTACAGAATGTTTACCTCTTCGGCAGAACACCGGCTCATGCTCCGCCATGACAATGCCGATATCCGTCTTCAACACTTCGGCTTCAATGCCGGGCTGCTTGACGCAGAAACATTTTCTCTCGGAAGCAATAAACAGGCGCTTATAGCGACCCTCAATCAACTCTGCCTGAAAACAAAACTTCACCCTTCCGAAGCAAACATTCTCCTGTCTGAACTTGGTTATCCACCAGTCAATACACCGCAAGGCGCCATGAACCTCATGAAAAGACCGGGAGTTCATCTGGCAACACTTCTGGAAGCATCCCCCTCATTCAAACAGAGTGTCGAGGCCATCACCCTTGATGGCCTGGTTTACGAACAGGTTGAAATTGATCTTAAATATGAAGGCTATCTTAAACGGGATCTTTTGATGGCAGAAAAAATCTTGCGGCTCGACCTGCATCAAATACCTGCTTCGTTCAAGTATGAGAGCGTTTCAGGTCTTTCAAACGAAGGGAGGGAAAAACTGAAAAAACATCAACCGGATACAATCGGTCAGGCGTCACGAATTCTGGGCGTTTCTCCATCAGACATCTCCATACTCATGATACGCATCGGTCGTTGAGCAGCATTGCGTGTTTCACGTGAAACATCTTCTCTCTGTTGACCTATGCCTTTAACAAAACATGCAACCATGGACAGCATAATAAGTGATATCGCAACCAACGATCTTTTGTTCGGAAAAGACAAGGAGGAATTCATTGTTGGCGCATACCAGCTTTCAGATACACAAATCAGGCTCTTTAATCGTGAAAAGGAAGGGGTTCGCCATCATGATGAGCCGTTTTTCCCCTTCTTTTTTCTTTCTGACAGCTCTCTGCTCGATGAATTTATACCTGAAAATGGGGAGAAGTTCTGGATGGTGAAGCTTGGAGGTTCGAATTATTATCAGAGTCTTGCCATTTTTCGGAGCTGGAAAAACCACAGGGGTGCCATCGACTTTATCAACAAAAAGCGATATGGCGACTCAACTGGAGAGAGCACAAAAAACATCCCTTATGAAACCAATACCCTTCTCTACAATAAAGGTGATGCGGTCACACAATACTTTCTTCAAAGCGGAAAGACCTTGTTCAAGGGGATGATTTTTGATGACCTCTACCGAATGCAGCTCGATATAGAGACCCATTATAACCCGGGGAAAACTCGAAGTGGTGCTGCCGGTATTGGAGATGATGAGGTGATTATTGTCTCTCTGAGCGACAGTCGGGGATGGGAGTGCGTTCTTCACTCAAAGAACAGAACCGAGCGGGAGCTTCTCGAAGAGCTTATAGCCTTGATTATTGCAATGGATCCCGATGTCATTGAAGGCCACAACATCTTCAGTTTCGATCTCTCTTACCTGCAGCGCCGTTGCGACCTGCTTGGGATTCCTTTTGCAATAGGACGCAACGGCCTGCTTCCAAAAACATATCCAGCATCAATTCGTTTCGCTGAAAGAAGTATTGATTATCCATTTTTTGATATTCCGGGTCGGCATGTGATTGATACCTTTTTTCTTGTGCAAAGCTATGACATCTCAAAACGATCAATACAGAGTTATGGACTAAAGGCTGTTGCAAAGCATTTTGGCTTTGCCTCACCGGATCGAACCTACGTTGATTATAAAGATATTGCCTCTCTGTGGAAGACGAATCACGAAAAACTGCTTGCCTATGCCCTTGATGATGTCCGCGAAACACGAGCACTTTCATCTCTCCTTTCAGGCAGCAATTTTTACCTTTCACAGATGCTGCCTTATACTTATGCCATGACGTCGCGTATTGGACAGGCCGCAAAAATAGAAGTCCTTCTTGTCAGAGAGTATCTCCGTCGCAAGCAATCAATTCCAAAACCCTCTTCGGGAGTGCAAGGTTCAGGGGGATATACCGAAGTGTTTCTTAAAGGAATTTTGGGACCTATTGTCTATGCGGATGTTGAGTCACTCTATCCTTCGATCATGCTCTCATACAATATATGCCCCAAGAGTGATGAGCTGAGGGCTTTTCCCGGAGTGCTTCATGAGCTGAAAGAGCTTCGCTTCAAAGCCAAAGAGAGGGCACGGACAGAGAAAAGCGGCGGCAATCTCTCTTTGGCCAACAATTTTGACGCGATGCAGGGTTCGTTCAAGATTCTTATCAATGCCATGTATGGATACCTTGGCTTTAACGGTGGCATTTTCAACGATTTTATTGAGGCTGACAAAGTAACATCAACAGGCCAGGCACTTGCACGGCAGATGATTGTTGAATTTGAAGCCAGGAAGTGCAAAATTATTGAGGTTGATACAGATGGTATTCTTTTTATACCGCCCCCCGAAGTAACAACAGAGACCGCCGAACGGGAGCTGGTTGCAGAAGTCTCCTTGCTGATGCCGCAGGGAATCAACATCGGTTATGACGGGCGATTCAAAAAAATGATCTCCTACATGAAGAAAAACTATGCCCTTCTTGGATATGACAATATCATGATCCTGAAAGGCTCTTCACTGACCAGCAGAAGCAGTGAAAAATTTGGACGGGAGTTTGTGCGCAGGGGATTTGAAACGCTGTTGACTGAGGATATCAACGGCCTGCACAACCTCTTTACTGAATACAGAAATAGAATTTTAAACCACGAACTGGATATTTCAGACTTTTCAAGAACTGAAAGCCTTAAAAACTCCCTTGAACAGTATCTTGAAGATGTAAAAACAGGGAAGCGATCCAAATCAATCACCTATGAAATTGTTCTGAAAAACGGCATGGAGATAACCAAAGGAGATAGAATCACTTTTTATGTATCAGGAAGTGGTGCTGGATCCGCCTCTTACGACAAAGGAAAACTTGCATCGGAATGGCAAAAAGAGCGGCCAGATGAAAATACCCAATTTTATCTGAAGCGCCTTGATGAGCATTGCCAGAAATTTATGCCGTTTTTTAAGCCCCAGGATTACAGTATGATTTTTTCGGATGATACACTTTTTACATTTTCTGCAGAAGGGATTCTGCTTCAAAAAGAGATACGACATACGGAAACAAATTATCAAGGCTGAGAACTTCGTTGATTTTATTTATCCTCACGTTGTAATGCTTATATTGCAGGGCTTGGTCATGGATGAAGATTTCTATGGCTTTTTACGACAATGGGAGAAAGAACTTTTTTTTAATCAATTCGATATATTCAACATGATAGATAACAAAGTACTACCGATAACAGATGACGTCAGTTGGATTGGGGTTCTTGATCCCGGTCTTATCACCTTCGACATTGTCATGGAGACAAAATATGGAACAACCTATAACTCCTATTTTATCAATGCCGAAAAAAAGACAGTTATAGAAACAACAAAAGAGAAGTTCTGGCCATCATATCTTGATAAAATCAAACAGGTGACCGACCCATCCGAAATTGAGTACATAGTACTTGATCATACGGAACCCGACCACTCTGGCAATGCAAGGAACCTGCTGGCTGTTGCACCAAACGCCACGGTCGTTGGCAGCGGTAATGCCATAAAATTTCTCCGTGATCAGACTGGTCACGACTTCAAGTCGCTTGTGGTAAAAACCGGTGACACGCTCAGTCTGGGCAATAAAACCCTGCATTTTATCAATGCGCCAAACCTTCACTGGCCCGACACCATCTACACCTGGCTTGAGGAAGACCGCATCCTCTTCACCTGTGACTCATTTGGCTCCCATTTCTGCAATGAAGGGGTATTTGATGACCTTGTCGGTGATTTTGATGACTCTTTTACCTACTATTTTGATACCATTCTGAAGCCATTCAGCAAATACATGCTGCAGGCGATTGAAAAAATCAAGCCGCTCGATATCAAGATAATTTGCCCCGGTCATGGTCCGATTTTAAGATCAAACTGGAAAAAATATGTTGATCTGTCACAGAAATATGCAACAACGGCCATCGCTCTTCCACAGGAAAAGAATATCCTGATTGCTTATGTCTCAGCCTACGAAAACACAACATTGATGGCCGAAAAGATTGCGGAAGGGCTTCGCCAGTCATGTGATTTCAAGATTGATATCTGTGACATCGAAGCTATTCACCCATCAAAACTTGAAGAAAAAATCGCCCATTGTACTGGTATCATTGTTGGATCACCAACAATCAACCAGAATATACTGCCACAAATTTATCAGATTTTTGCGACAATCAATCCCATACGCGACAAAGGAAAGCTTGCTGCTGCATTTGGTTCTTATGGCTGGAGTGGTGAGGCTGTGCGGATGATAGAGAGCAATTTTACCATGCTCAAACTGAAGGTTTTTGAACAGAGCATTGCGGTGAAATTCAAACCCCATGAGCCAGAATTTGAAAAATGTATCGCGTTTGGAAAAGCCTATGCTGAAAAAATGATTGAGATCAACCAACTTAGTTGCTCTCTTTGAGGTTTCCTTACCTAGATAAAAAGGAGCGTCAACAATCCATGACGCTCCTTTTTATCTAAAAATAATCTCTTTAACCATCGTCCCTGTCAGCGAGTCATTGAGCTTGGTAAGGATATCCTGCTTGCGAAAATTGAGTTCCATTCTCCATGATGGATTTTTTACCCGAATAAACAACTCACCATTGGAAAAGCGTTCGATGGTTGTAGCAGATGAAATGGCCTCTCCTACAACGCTATGCCAAATCTGCACGGTTTTATACTGATGGTATGCTTCGGTCATGCCCAAAACCTGACACATATCACCAATGACATCTGATATTTTTTTGGGATTTTTTGTTCTCGACACTTTTTTTACACTCTGATATGTTGCAGCGATTCCATCGAGAAAGTTGTGACCTTACTCCCTCCCTTTTTTTCTGCTGAAGTAATTATCGTTTGCCCGCATGTTTCAAGTATACTAAAAATGTCGGCTGTACGTGACGCATCCAATTCACTGAAAATATCATCAAAAAGGCAGAGAGGTTTTTCTTCAAGGATTTCATGATATAATCGATACTGAGCAAGCTTGAGGGAGATGAGAAATGTTCGCAATTGACCCCGTGAAGCATATTTTTTTATCTCTTTTTCTTGAAGCAAAAAGAGCAAATCATCACGATGCGGCCCCGTCATGGTCTGTCCCCTCAATATTTCCTGTTTTTTCGTCTCTTCATACCTTGCCAAAAAAAGAGTGGCAAGTACTTCCTGTGAAGTATCATTACTGATATTTCCCAGTGAACAACGATAAAGCAGAGAAGGATGTTCATCAATTGACAATTGCTCGTACAGTGCCTGGAACTGATGAAAAAAGGGTGCCAAAAACTGCATTCGTGCATAAACAATTGATGCTGCAAGCTTTGACAGAGATTCAGTCCAGAGCGAAAGCATATCTTTGTGAACATTAATACCAGAATATAACTGTGCA
>CAIXCO010000108.1 GCA_903917955.1 uncultured Chlorobiaceae bacterium
CCCGATATAGAGCGCCATTTGCAGGGGCTTACGCCGGAAAGAGTCGGCCGTCGGCTTGGGCAGAGCATCATAATTCACCTTGCTGACCATGAGGAGTGCGAGTGCTGTGGAAAGCCCGGCAAGAACCATCTGCATCAATGCTGGAGGAAAGAGTGGATCGCCAATCATCCAGAGCACAAACCCGGTAATAGTCAACGCCTGTGCCGGTGTCGGAAGACCCGAAAAGGACTCTTTGTCATAACCAATCATGCTGATATTGAAGCGGGCAAGCCGGAGGCCACTGCCAATCATGAGCAGAGAGCTGACACAGATACCGGTAATGCCCGGCAGCCCTTCAAGGCCGAACTTATAGACCAGATATGCCGGAGCGGCTCCAAATGAGACAAGATCGGAGAGAGAGTCGAGTTCAACGCCAAAGTCAGAGGTTCCGTTGGTGATTCTGGCCACAAAACCGTCAATGGTGTCAAAAAATGCTGCAAGAATGATAAACCAGCAGGCGGCAACAAAACTACCCTCCCCGGACATTACGATGGCGATATAGCCGCACACCATGTTCATGACGGTAAAAACCGAAGGAACGAACGAGCGTGACACGGCAGGGAAGAGTGATGAGCGCTCTTTTGAACCATTTTTCAGAAACGGGGGGTAGCGTTTCTGAGCCCTTTGTTTGCCGGTATCACTCATAGACAGGAATATCCATCATCGGGGGAAAAATTTCAGAACTGATAAAAAAGTGAATGCAGGGAGTGTGACTTTTGCGGCCACGTTCCATGCGGAACATGAAGTTAATGAAATTTATACTTTTTTTGGAATTCTGCATACGGTGGGGTGGTGTCGGGGGATTTTGGTTTGGGGAATTGGGGCGGGAGTGACCCGCCCAAATACGGTTAATAACTTTCGTCGGGGGATGGGAAACTGGTTTGGCGGACGTCCTCGACGTATTGGCGGACGGCACCCTCGATAACGGTATTCAAATCGGCGTACTGGCGGACAAAACGGGGATGAAATTCGCGGTTGAGGCCAAGAATGTCGTTGATGACGAGCACCTGGCCGTCACAGGCTACCCCGGCGCCGATGCCGATGGTGGGTATGGTCAGGGAGCGGGTTGCTTCGGCGGCAAGTGCTGATGGTATTTTTTCAAGCACAATGGCAAATGCGCCCGACTCCTCAAGGATTCTTGCATCTTCAAGCAGTTGTTCGGCCTCCCTCTCCTCCTGAGCCCTCACCCTGTAACTTCCGTACTTGTAAATCGACTGCGGCATCAGTCCGAGATGGCCCATGACGGGAATGCCGACATCGGTAATTCGCTTGACGGTATCAGCAATGATCATACCTCCCTCCAGCTTGAGTGCATCACACCCATGTTCCTTCATGATCTTTCCGGCATTGCGCAAAGCCTCATCACCTGAAATCTGATAGCTCATGAACGGCATATCAACGACGACCATTGCCCGGCCGCTTTCGTCGTGCACGCCTTTTACAACAGCCTTGGCATGGTAGATCATCTCTTCGATAGTGATCGGCAAGGTTGTACTGTGGCCGGAAAAAACATTGCTTGCTGAGTCGCCAACAAGAATGACATCAAGACCTGCCCGATCAAGGATTCGCGCCATGGTGTAATCATAAGCGGTCAGCATTGATATTTTCTCACCGTTCTGCTTCATGTCGAGCAATCTTCTGGTGGTAACATGAGCTGATGATTTCTGCTGGGCACTTCTGTTCATAATGACTACTTCTTAATGGATTAAATGTTCCTGATCTTCCAAAATATCCTGCAAATCGCACAGAGAAAGCTCCACGGTTTCGACGCCATGCAGCTTCCCTGCCGCTGAGCGCATCAACG
>CAIXCO010000109.1 GCA_903917955.1 uncultured Chlorobiaceae bacterium
AGCGGTTGCTCATACCATGCTTCAATGAATCCCTCAAAGTTCCGTTCAATCTTTCGTGCAATACCTTCATCGCTCTCCCGGCGGCTGAGGCGCTCCTCTTCAGTTCTGAGGCCGGGGGAAGCAGAGACAATAATCGCTTTTTCAAAGAGTTCTGGATAGCGCAGCAGCAGGGAGAGCGCAATTCTGCCACCCATTGAATAACCGACAAGAAAGCAGGGTTCGGGAGCTGCCGTACGGCTCAGCTCCTCCGCCAGAGCATCAACCGTTTCGGTAAAAAAGAGGTCGGGGTCGCCATTTGCCTCTATATCGCTCTCTCCGTGCCCGGGCAAATCAACAAGGATGCAGCAGTACTCATCCTGAAGCTCCCGGGCAATTGGAACCCAGTCGCTCCCCGAGCCAAGAAAGCCGTGCAGAAAGATGATGCGGGGCAAGGAAGAATCCCTTACGCCGTCAGTGTTGAGTGGGGTCTCACTATTGGAACTGGTTGTTATGGACATACTCTTATTGACAGATTGCAGTGCTTGTTTAGGGTGGTCATCAAGAACGATTCCGGATTAATATAGAAAGCTTATCGACGTACAGAAAATCATTTGCAGGTGAAAATGATGGTTGTTAAGCAAGAAAAAACTTTGTAACCTGAGCAGATACTCTTCTGTCGCAATCATCTGGCTTGGTTGTGCTATCAACGCCGGAATGACCTTCCTATTTTTCGGCCCTGCCAGAATAACAGGTGAAGCTCAAGTATGGAAAAGGTAGCTGAATTTATCAATGCCAAAAGTTACAGAGAAGCACTTGCTCGCCTGTGCCGTATTGCTCAATGGTTAACTCATGACGAACGAATTGTGCTCGATGATTGGGAGACGTTGCATTTGAGTAATTTTCACAGCAATGAGGAAAAAGCTCATATCATCAAGCAGGCAATGGAGCGCTTTGGTAATGATGCGTTCACCATTTCATCCGGTGAAATCGAGAAAGATCCCTTGCTTTGGTTTCAGGCGCTTGATGAACATTGCAATCGCATCTTCGGGCCAGACAGCATTTTGCCGCATGATAAGATTGATGATGGCGACGGAGAGTCAAGAGTGCTTCCGATCTATCCTGGAACCGGTGGCGGTAAACGACGTGAACAATATGGAAATACAGCATTTTGGCTGAAGCACCATCGAGTAATTCCACTCAATAATCTTCAGGACATTTCGGCACCGCTGTCTGTAGCCGTAGCCGAGATTCCGCAAGGCTATAAGGATTGGGCAACTCAACACTTGATTGGCGAAACAGTCAAGATCGCCATTATCCATTTTGCTGACGGGAGTTATCCGATAGTCAGTTACAGTGCTCCTCAGTTGTTTGTCTGTAATGAGCTGAGCGATGAGGCAATTCGTCTCGAAAAAGCGCTTGAATGCATCAGCGCAGCAAAAAGTGAAGGGGTACATATCCTTGTGATGCCTGAGCTTACGATCACTCCGGCAATTCGCTTGCACATTACCAATACACTTGATCTGTTGAATGAAAAAGAGGGTGAGAATCACGCATTTTCAGTTCCTGTCATTGTGCTCGGCAGTTTCCATGAGCAGGTTGTGATGGGATGGCGAAATCACGCAGATGCCATTCTTGGGCTGGACGGTACTCATCTTTTTGGTTGTGACAAACGCAGAGCAGTCACTTTCAACAATTGCAAGGAAGCTCTTGAATCCTAATTTCCCGAACAAATTATGACGAGGCCATGTCTGGTATCTCAATCTTGAGCTCCTTGAGAATATCCCTCTGAGCCTTGGTAAGCTCGGTGTGAATGTGCCCATACTTACCAGTGTATGTCACTTTGGTGAAAGTC
>CAIXCO010000110.1 GCA_903917955.1 uncultured Chlorobiaceae bacterium
GCTGGAAATTCGACTATTCGCAACTCTATCCTGAAGGGGTGCGATACCGACACTCTCCTCAACTCATGGAGAGATGACGAAGCTGAATTTTTGAGAGTCAAAGGCGATTATCACCTCTACGAATAACAGGGGACAGAGATCAAGTAAACCCAGCGAACCGAAGCGATACAGTTTTATTAATCTCTCTGAAAAAGCTCATGCAGACTATCGATCTTGCCATTATCATTCTCTTTCTGGCCGGCAATACCCTGTTCGGTCTCTGGCATGGTAAAAGCAACAAAAGTACCCGTGACTATTTTGTCGGCAATCATACTCTGCCATGGATAGTCTCAATGCTCTCCATTGTCGCTTCCGAAACCTCGGTACTCACCTTCGTCAGCATTCCCGGTCTTGCCTTCCGGGGTGACTGGAGCTTTCTGCAGCTTGCCATGGGCTACATCATCGGCAGAATCCTTGTCAGCTTCATACTTCTGCCGATGTATTTCAAGCATGGCGTCAGCTCTATCTATGAAATCATCGGTATCCGTTTTGGCCCCGCCATGCAGAAACTTGCTGCGGTGATTTTTCTTGTTACCCGAACCCTTGGCGATGCCATCCGGTTTCTTGCTGCTGGTGTCGTTGTGCAGGTGGTCACGGGCTGGTCACTGCCCCAGTCTGTCCTGATCATCGGTGTTGTCACCCTCGTCTACACCCTCTCGGGTGGCATCAAGGCCGTGGTCTGGCTTGAAAGCTTTCAGTTTGCCCTCTACCTTATCGGAGGCATTCTCTCCATCCTCTTTTTGCTTCAAAGCATCAACATCACTATCCCCGAGATCGCGGCCTCGCTTGCCAACTCCGGCAAGCTGAAGATCCTCAATTTTGACCCTCATCTTTTAACCAATCCCTTCACTTTTTTCAGCGCATTTATCGGCGGCATCCTGCTTTCACTCTCATCGCACGGAGTCGACCACATGATGGTACAGCGCGTGCTTGGCTGCAAAAATCTGAAATCAGCCAAAAAAGCAATGATAGGAAGCGGCATTTTTGTTTTTTTCCAGTTTTCGGTTTTTCTTCTCGTTGGCTCCCTGCTCTCCATATTCATGCAGGGCGCACCTATGGAAAAAGATCGTGAATTTGCCTTTTTTATTGTTCACTACCTTCCTACCGGATTAAAAGGATTCTTGATCGCAGGCGTTCTGTCAGCAGCCATGTCTACACACAGCTCAGCAATCAACGCCCTGGCATCCTCAACAGTGACCGATATCCTTGGCGGAAAAAGTTCTCTTGGCCTCTCAAGGATAATCAGTCTTCTCTGGGCGATATTGCTGATCATCATCGCTCTCATGTTTGATGCAGGAGACAAGGCCATTATCATGGTCGGGCTTGAAATTGCATCCTTCACCTATGGTGGCCTGCTGGGACTCTTTCTCCTCTCAAAAAGCAAAAAGAAATTTCATCCGGCAAGTCTCGGCGTCGGACTTGTTGCAAGTATGGCCATCGTTTTTTTACTTAAATTCCTGGGACTCGCATGGACGTGGTATATCCTCGTCTCTGTCATTGTCAACATCATCTTTGTTTTTATCTTTGAAACTCTCATCATGCCCTTTATGACGAAAAATCAGCAGGCCAACGACAGCGGAGAAGTATAATCTGTTTCAGGAATTTTTTTTACAAAGTTTCTGGCGAATGAATAATCTTTTTGAAAAAAAGTTTTGAGAAACCGCAACAGGTAACATTTCATGCAAAAAGAGAGCCTAAAATTAGACTCCCAACAAGAGCAACTGCGAGCGGAAAATGCAGCCCTCAAAACAAAGCTCCATGCACTTGAAGAGCGAGCCTC
The DNA here is from genome assembly GCA_903917955.1 of uncultured Chlorobiaceae bacterium. GTDB lineage: Bacteria > Bacteroidota > Chlorobiia > Chlorobiales > Chlorobiaceae > Chlorobium. Next base: position 1,820 of record CAIXCO010000110.1, read on the forward strand.
GACTCTTGAAGCACAAAACCGGACGCTCAGCATGGTTGTGGAGGGAACACAGGCTGGATACTGGGACTGGAATGTCAAAACAGGAGAGCTGATCATCGATGCCGCATGGGCCTCTTTGGTTGGCTACAACCTCGAAGAACTTCAACCGCTCACAATCAACACATGGATAAACCTCTGCCATCCCGATGATCTGCCACTTTCCGGGCAACTGCTTGAAGAGCATTTTGCCGGAAAAAGCACTTTTTATGAAATGGAGCTCCGGATGCGCCACAAACTGGGCCACTGGATCTGGCTGCTCGACCGGGGAAAGGTCTTCGAGCGCGACACGGAGGGCCATGCGCTTCGCATGGTCGGCTCCCATCAGGAAATCTCCTTACGAAAAAATTCGGAAAAAGCGCTTGCCCACAGTCGGGAGTTCGAGCGTCTCGTAACAACACTCGCGAATCAGTTCATCAACCTTCCCTTCGACCATATTGATGAGATGATTTCAGGCACGCTTCAGCTCATCGGTGGATTTGTCAAGGCCGACCGAAGCTACATCTTCCAGTTCCATGATGATCTTCGCCTGATGGACAACACCCATGAATGGTGTGCAGAAGGCATTGAACCAGCAATCGACAAACTGAAAAAGATTGAAACAAGCAACTTTCCCTGGTGGATGGAGCAGATTAGAAACAATCACATCATTCATCTTCCCCGAATCACCGATATGGAGAA
>CAIXCO010000111.1 GCA_903917955.1 uncultured Chlorobiaceae bacterium
ATTTCCACGATGCTTTGTTTTGCCTGATCGTTGATGCATTCAAATTGGGCGTTACGGTCAGCTCTCCTCTTTCCAAGAAAAACAAGAATTATGGCAATTCGGGGATGAGCTGTTTACCCCCATCGTTCTCAAGTGTCCATCCACTTTTGCGGCAAATGCATCCACCTCATCAACAAGCTGCTGTAGCGGTGTGTCGTAGCGTTCGGCCAGTTGGCGGATGCGACCGGTTAGGGTCTGGGAAACTCGGTCGAGTTCTCCCTGCACGACGGTTGAGAGGCTTGCCATTCACTTGTCGTCTACTACCAGCCTCTTGATGTTTGCGTCGGTGTACAAAGAGATGAAAAATGCTTTTCATTCAGATCAAAGCTCTGTACAATGTACAGGAGAATGCTATTTTGTCTCATCACACAAAGGCTTTTTTGAGATTTCAAATTCTCGCTAATATCTCTTAAACTACTTCTAAATATGAGCTTGATCGTATCGGGTCGAGTGCTCTTTGATGCGTATGTAGATTTGAACCCCTATCAGATTGAGGAAGAGTTTATGAAACGTATGTGGAACGAGGAGGGCTTGTCATGAAAGGAGCTATCGAGAAAATAAGCATCAACGGGTTCAAATCGATTCGTGAGTTAAAAGAATTGGAACTCAGGGATCTCAACATCATTGTTGGAGCTAATGGCTCCGGAAAAAGTAATTTCGTCCAGCTCTTTCAGTTACTTATGGCGATGACGCGCAAGGGGATGCAGAAGTTTATTCTTGAAAATGGCGGTGCGGACAATTTTCTGCACAACGGCCCCAAGAACACTTCAGCAATAACTGTCGAGTGTGAATTTGAGTCACACAGTGAGCATAGAGCAGGAACGAATTTCTATCGTTTTGAATTGAGCCCTACCGTGGGAGAGACATTTCTTGTCAGTGAAGAACGAAAAGATGCGACTACCAACTGGTGTTCTTATGGAAGCCCATCACTGGAAAGCGGGTTATATGACGAGAGAAATGAAAAATCTGCTGTTAATAATTTCAATGGGATCGGCCATTTTGTCTATGAGTCCATTGCTCACTGGATGGTGTACCACTTTCATGATACCAGTTCAACGGCTCCTATGCGCCGATCTGAAATTGTCGAAGACAATAATCTTCTGAGGAGCAATGGCAGCAATATTGCACCGTTTCTGCTGCGATTAAAAAATGAGGAGTTGTTCCATTCTTATTATCAGGAAATTGTTAATGCAGTTCAGCTTGTCATCCCGTTTTTTGACGATTTTCGCCTTGATGTGCTCAAAATGGGTGAGACTGAAAAAGTCAAGCTCAGTTGGGGGCAAAAAGGTTCCGATTTTCCGATGCAGCCCTATCACCTCTCCGATGGTTCCATAAGGTTCATCTGCCTTGCGACGGCACTTCTTCAGCCTTTTCCACCATCCACCATAGTAATTGATGAACCGGAACTTGGCTTGCATCCCGAAGCGATCAGGATTCTTGGTGAGCTTGTTCTGGATGCAGCCAAACGGACTCAAATTATTATTGCCACGCAATCTCCTCTGTTGCTTGATCAGTTTTCCATCGAGGATATTATTGTGGCGAATCGCAAAGGGGGGCAATCCACTTTTGAACAATTATATCTTGAAGATTTCAATGAATGGCTGAATACTTATTCGGTCGGAGAACTCTGGACGAAGAATGTCATCCAGGGAGGTACGAGCTATGAATAAGTATGCCGAGGTGGTTGTTCTGGTAGAGGGGCCAACAGAACAGCAATTTGTAAAGCAGTTACTTACACCGTATCTGGCGCAACGAGGGGTATATCTTACTCCCATTATTTTGGATAAGCCCGGAGAAAAAGGTGGAGATGTGAAATTTGCACGTGCCAAAAACGATATCGAAAAACATCTCAAGCAAAGACAAGATACTTGTGTGACGATGCTGGTTGATTATTACGGTATACGGAGTGATTGGCCGGGATATTCGGAGTCAAAAAAACAAGCTGAGCATACTCGCAAAGCTCAAATCATGAACCAGGCGACTCATGATGAAGTCAAAAAACTGTTTCCAAACCATCATTCTGACTTGCGTTTTATTCCATACGTATCCATGTATGAGCTTGAGGCACTCTACTTCAGTGACCCAGCTTTGCTCGCCGAAAAGTTAGGAGTGCAACAAAGAAACATCGAGGAGATTCTCGATGAGTGCGGAGAACCTGAGAAGATTAACGATCATGCCACAACAGCTCCATCTAAAAGAGTGGGGAAACTCTCGAATCGGTTCAAAAAAACTTCAACCGGCATTGCAATTGCCAAGGCAATCGGTATCCCGAAGATGCGAGAAGCTTGTCCGTTATTCAATACCTGGGTAACTGCACTCGAAAATTTGGGGCACTGACAATGCCCCATCATCACATCCATGACTCCGCCGTCAGAGGGTAAGCATTCCAAACATTATACCCGTGTCATTTCTCACTGCGTTCGGGATGACAGGCGAACACATCATTGTACCCCCATCGTTCTCAAGTGTCCATCCACTTTTGCGGCAAGCGCATCCACCTCTTCGACAAGCTGCGGCAGTGGTGTGTCGTAGCGTTCGGCCAGTTGGCGGATGCGACCGGTGAGGGTTTGCGATACGCGGTCGAGTTCTCCCTGCACAACGGTTGAAAGGCTTGCCATCCACTTGTCGTCTACTACCAGCCGCTTGATTTCGGCCTCGGTGAGTTTGGGGTAGTGCTGGTAGGTCAGTGTGTCGAGCGAAGCCTCCAGCTCCTTTATGGCACGTTTGAGGAGGCTCTCTCTCCCGGCGAGTACGAGCCAGCTTTTAAGTATGGCGAACTCCTCCCTGTCCTCCCTGTCACCCTTGATCTCCTTGAGACGCTCATTGACCTCAACCTTGGCAATCTTTTCGAGGGCACCGAGACAGCCCTCCTCTCCTCCGTGCTCCTCTTCCAGTTCGGTGAGGCTGGCAGTGGCGGCTTCCAGTTCAGCATGCTTTGCCTCAATGGCCGCCTGCTCTGTGGCGAAGTAACGGGCAACAAGAAGCGATTTTGGGAGCAGATCACAGACCCACCCTTTGTCCCGGCTTCTGCCTTTTTTGTCGGTTTCGATGATGCGTGCCGGTTTTGCGACCCAGCCATCGAGAGCGATCAGATAGCAGTCGTCCTGCATGGTTTCAGCCCAGTAGTCCATCAGGTGCTGGTAGATATCGTAGGCGTCGATGAGCGGGGCGGGCTTGAAGGTGTTGAGCAGCGCCTCGGAAATGCTTTCGATCAGGGTTTTGGGATGGCCTTCCCGGGTGAAACTGGTGAGTTGTGGCACGGTGACCTCGCGCCACTGGTTGAAGCGCCCGGTGGCATCCTCGTTGAAGGCGGTAAACTCCGAGTGGCTGAAGATGGCTGGCTTGACCTCCGGCAGGGGCAACCTGAGGCGGGCGTAGCCGGGGCGCAGTGGCTCAAAGAGTGTGGTACGCACTCCGGGGAGAAGCTGCCAGTAGTCGGCCAGAGCGTCGATGTCACGCTCGGGGATGCCGCCGTTCAGGTGGCCGTTGATATCCTGCAGGTCTTCCGGTTCGGCGCTGTCGATGTAGCGTGGAAGGTTGAGGTTGAAGTCATTTTTCGGGTCGGCAATCTCTGCGAACGGCACCATGCGGGCGTAGTGCGGAGTGTCGGCCTGCCGGGCAAAGGTATCGACGATGCGGTGTATGTCTTGCTCGCGCAGGCGGTTCTTGTTGCCATCCTTGATAAAGCCTTTGCTGGCGTCGATCATGAAAATTCCCCGGCGGGCGGTGGCGTTCTCCTTGTCGAGCACCAGAATACAGGCAGGGATGCCGGTGCCGTAGAAAAGGTTGGCTGGCAGGCCGATGATTCCCTTGAGAATGCCGGAGCGGACAAGCTGCTCACGAATGACCGCCTCGGCGTTGCCCCGAAAGAGCACGCCGTGCGGCAGAATACAGGCGCCTTTGCCGCTGCTCTTCATGCTGCGGATGATGTGCAGCAGGTAGGCGTAGTCGCCCTGTTTGGCGGGCGGCTCACCCCAGGAGAAGCGCTGGTAGGGATCGTTGGAAGGGGTAAGGCCGGTGCTCCATGACTTGTCGGAAAAAGGGGGATTGGCGACAACATAGTCGTAGGTGCGCAACTGCTCGCCATCTTTGAATTTAGGCGAGGCCAGGGTGTTGCCCGAGAGGATGTTGGCCGTCGGAAAGTCGTGCAGAATCATGTTCATGCGGGCAAGACCGGCGGTGGTGACATCCTTCTCCTGACCTTCGAGGGTGATGTGCTTGCCTGCCTCGGCGGCCACCTTCAGCAAGAGCGATCCGGAACCGGACGTGGGGTCGTGGGCGGTAGTTGATGCCCTGGTGTTGGCAGGCGAAATGCCGATGACTTTGGCGATAATGCGGCTCACTTCGGAGGGGGTGTAAAACTGCCCCTTCGATTTGCCCGATTCGGTGGCGAAATGACGCATCAGATACTCGTAGGCATCACCGAGGATGTCGTCATGCTCTGCGCGGTTCTGCGAAAAGTCAAGCTCCGGCTTTTGAAAGATGCTCACCAGGTTGGAGAGCTTCTCCACCATATCCTTCCCTTCGCCGAGCTTGTTGGGGTCGTTGAAGTCGGGGAAATCGCTTTTCGACAGCCGTGCATTGGCTTCAACCAGCGGGGCAATGATTTGCGTATTGATTTTGTCGCCGATGTCGCTCTTGCCCTTGAGAGCGATCATGTCCCTGAAGCTCGACCCTTTCGGAATGATGACCGGCGGTGCAAAGTGGTCGCTGTCGCCGTATTTGTCGGTGATATACTTGATGAAGAGCATAAAGAGGACATAGTCCTTGTATTGGCTGGCATCCATCCCGCCGCGTAATTCATCGCAGGAGGCCCAGAGGGAGGAGTAGAGATCGGATTTTTTGAGGGGCATTATACTGTATTGGTGCTTTCTGTATGGTTGGGTGCAGTTGTTTGTCTGGGGCAAAAGCTCTTGTGACTGGCCGAAAGATACAAATTTCCCCACCCACCCTGTTGATCGGTGGAGGCTCAGCAACCTCTTTTTTTCAGAAGTTCAGGAATGATGCACCCGGGACGCTGGGCACTTGAGCTATTTTGTTTTAAGATCCACCGTGAATATACTTAAACCCATTGAGGAGACTCAACAAAAGGCCCGCAGCAAGTTTGGCGGTGCTGGCCGATGAGCACAAGGGGTAGAAACCGACCTCTTATGGTTTTTCTGTACTGGGATGCCGCCATACGCTGGAGTTTCCGGTTGCCAAACTGACTGATTACGAAGACACACTTGATGAGCTGCTGGCGTCGGATAACGCCTTTGGATGGATTACGGCAGCACACATTTTGACCAAAAAACCAGAACAGAGGATCAGGAACGATATAACGCAAAACTCCTTTTATTACGCATATAGTATGACAGGTATTGGGATAAACAGCGTGTTATCAATCTATTCAATGTCATCGACTGGCTGATGCAGTTGCCAGAGTGGTTGAATGATAAGGTCTGGCAAGAACTTGAAACCATTGAGGAGAAAGAAATAGTGCAATACATAGCTAAAAGCTTGCACTCCACCCAACCCACTGAAGTCACTCTAACCTTGGGCAGTTTGTAACCGATTTGCACTTCTGCGCTCACACCTTGTGATCGGAACAAATGATCTCGCGTATTGTGAAGAGAGTGAATTAATAATCTTTCAAAAAGAGGATAACGTTGACATCGTAAAGTGGTGCTAATATTTTGTATCTTTTTGAAGGTTGTCGCCATATTACCCTTTACTATAATAAGCGCTAATACACTACACGTGTTTTACTATTGTTTTACACAAAAGAAACAAAACAGTCAGAACCATCCACTCGGCACAATGGAAGGGGTTGTTTCCTTGCAACTTTTTTCTCCGATTCTTGACGCTGCTTTTGATCATTCAAAGCTTTCGAATGCCTCTGCAGAGCGTTTTGATCCTGCAGTGACGCTCAAAATCCTTATTCTCAAAAGCCTCTATACTTTGTTAATTGATCATATTGAGTTACAACAAAAGGTTCATACCTGTTCCATTTATGCAGGTGATGGGGATGCGGCGTTCCGCTCAACACCACGCAGTCTGCTTTACAACAAAAACGGTAACGGATTTTTAAATATATGTTTATCAATTCTTAGTGCGTGTAGTAAAACTGAATTTTAAACAGAACCCTTGCATCAAGGTTATTGTCATGAAGAATATTGCCACATATTTTAACTTGATGACGACGCAGTTATTGTTTTCAAGCAGATATATTATATCACTGAAACAGAGAATAACTTTTGAGGCCGCAAGAGCTTTCGTGATAAAAGCGGTATTGGACAGTCTTTTTCCGAGTTATGTTACTCTTGATCACAAAGAGCCAACTCATCAGCATAATGAATCAACTCGTCACCATAAGTTTCAACCTCACCGACATGACTGCTCGGTAAAAGAATTTATCATACCCGATACCATTACTCGCAAAAACACCGTAACAGCAATCTACTCTTCGATTAAAAATCAAATAAAAATGACTACCAAAATAGAAAAAATACGCCACAATCGGATTTGGCGTACAATAATAATACTATCTTTCTGTATGGCTATCGTTTATTGCATTCACCTTGTTGCAACAAACATTAATCCTGCGTCGTTTGTAAGCGCCTTTGACTGGCTCTTTTCGATATCGTATCCCTTGCCAAACTGGTATATCGTTATAAGTGGTTTTTCTTTTGTGTTTTGTTTCATCAAATTTCTTGAAGCAATACAAGTCAAATCGGATCTTGATGATGTAACGGTTGCTTTGGTCAAATGGTGGCCTGTAGAGCCAGGACCAATTCCTTCCGAGGTCTCGGTCTCCTTCAAGTACCTCGAAAAAAAATTACGCCTGAGAAAAGGCTCAATAAGCGTTGAGTTAATGGATATGATCGCGAGGCGCAAGGGTTTTAAACGGAAATTTGGCGGCCACACCAGTGCAATCTATGAGTATGATTTTTCCTGAACATGCAGACCAAGGTGCTCGGTGTTATGACCAAATACTCACGGAATCGAGACGGATTTTCAATTCAATTTTGAAAGCTCACGACGGTACAGGGCGAAACTAATAGAATCGAATCAGCGGAAGAGGGAAAGATGATCGGGAAGGAATCAGCCTTCCGGGCGCTGCATCGAAGCGCCCGGAGAGAACTGAACATGATTTTCCTGGCAAAAACTAAGCGTTGGCCTTTTTGGTGGCTTTTGCGCGAAGGTTGACGTCAAGAATTTTCTTTCTGAGGCGGATGCTC
>CAIXCO010000112.1 GCA_903917955.1 uncultured Chlorobiaceae bacterium
CATGACGATGCAGGAAAGGACTATATCCGCCAGATTGTGCAGCACTCACGCCGCTCAGAGTTCAGCGGCAAAGTTATTTTTCTGGAAAACTACAACCTTGGTGTAGCAAAACGGATGGTTTCAGGCGTTGACGTTTGGCTGAACACTCCGGTAAGGCCAATGGAGGCGAGCGGTACATCAGGCGAAAAAACCGTACTGCACGGTGGTCTCAATTTCAGTGTCCTCGATGGCTGGTGGCCTGAAGCCTACAACGGCGAGAACGGTTTTTCGATCGCCAACGGCGAATGCTTTGAAAATTATGAAGAGCAGGACAGCTTTGATGCGGAAAAAATGTACAGCACTCTGGAAAACCAGATCATCCCGGCATTTTACGAGCGCAACGAAGAGAACATTCCTGAGCAGTGGATCAAAAAAATCCGGAACGCTATTGCGACCATTGCGCCGCAATACAATACCCACAGAATGGTGCGTGACTATGCAACCAAATACTATCTGAACAGAAAAGATTAAGGGCCAGTTCTGCATCTCCTTTTTATTCCTGATTGGCTACAACAGCCAGTCAGGAGTAAATTTGCTCTCATCCTCTCTCAAGCAACGCCATGAGCCACAACGAAATCCCCAACACGAAACCCTTTGCGGCACTCTCTCTGGGCCGGGGGCTCGAACTGAAATCACCGGTACTCCTTGCGTCAGGCACCGTCTCTTACGGCGAAGAGCTGAGTCAACTCTGTGATCTGTCCAAAATCGGCGGCATCGTCACCAAGGCTATCTCTCTCGAACCAAGAGCAGGCAATCTTCCCCGGCGCATTGCCGAAACTCCGTCGGGCATGATCAACGCAATCGGTCTGGCCAATGTAGGAGTAGAGCGGTTCATTGCTGAAAAAGTGCCTTTTCTCCGCCAGCTCGATACGTCGGTCATCGTCAATATTGCCGGACGTTCAATTGACGAGTACTGTGCAGTTGTTGAGCAGCTTGACCAGGTTGAGGGGCTCAGCGCCTACGAAATCAACCTCTCCTGCCCGAACGTCAAGGGGGAGTGCATGATTATGGGGGTGAGCCGGGATGCCACCTTCGAAATTGTTTCGGAGTTGCGCAAGCTGACCAAACGCCATCTCATGATCAAGCTGACGCCAAACGTCACCTCCATCAGCTCCATCGCCCTGGCGGCTGAAGAGGCTGGTGCCGACTCACTCTCGCTCATCAACACGGTGGTCGGCATGGCCATCAATTATAAAACCCGCAGGCCTCTCTTGAAAAACATTACGGGAGGACTTTCCGGTCCGGCAATCAAGCCGATTGCCCTTGCAAAAGTGTGGGAGGTGTACAATGCCGTTACCATTCCGATTGTCGGCATGGGAGGCATTGCGTGCTTCGAGGATGCTATGGAGTTCTTTCTTGCAGGCTCAAGCGCCATACAGATTGGCACCATGAACTTTGTCTATCCTGATATCGGCGAAAAGGTGGCCACCGCCATTGAAGAGCACTTTTCAGCACCGGGCGCAATCCCCCTCAAAGAGTACACAGGATCTCTTCTCACCGATTAACCCTTAAAACCCCAAAAAACCATGCGTATTGGAATTGGTATTGATGTACACCCTTTTGCCGAGGGCCGAAAGCTGGTGATCGGTGGCGTTCATATTCCCGGACACAACGGTCTCGACGGCCACAGTGATGCCGATGTTCTGCTCCATGCGGTCAGCGACGCCCTTCTTGGTGCTGCAGCCCTGGGTGACATCGGGTTGCACTTCCCCAACACAAGCGCGGAGTTCAAAGATATCGACAGCATGATTCTGCTCCGGCATGTCGGAAAACTGCTTGAAAAGCATGGCTACCAGATTGTGAACATCGACACGATGCTGCTTCTTGAAGAACCTAAAATCGCACCCTACATTACCGACATGTGCAAAAATATTGCACGCTGTCTTAACGTTGAGCTTGGAGCAATCTCGGTCAAGGCAACCACCAACGAAAAACTTGGCTACATCGGACGCGAAGAGGGTGCTGCCGCACATGCGGTCTGCCTTATTCGACAGGTCTAAGCGCCAACCTCACCCCGGAGGATGGTAACCGGCACATAGCGTGTCGCCTTTCTTGCCGGGCTCCACGAAGAGAGCACGGCAATGAGGATGCCGAAAACAATGACAATCAGATGGGCATCGGCCATTTCAATAATATTGATCCGGTCGCTTTTCAGGACACCGGCCGTTGTTGCCTCAAAACGGATAGAGGCTACAAATTGGCAGATCAAGTGGCCGACCGGACTACCGATAAGAACACCGAGAACGCCAATCATAAACCCTTCGAGCATGAAAATACGGGTAATGTTTTTTCCCGGCATACCCATGGAGCGCATGATGGCAATATCCTTGACTTTTTGTAGAATAACCGTCGTCATGACGGATGAAACGCCAAGCCCCGCCACCACAAAAACAAACCCGACAAGAACCAGTGTAATGAGTGCATTGCGGTTATAAAACTCAATGACGTTACGGTTGGTTTCATCCCAGCTCTCGCTTTTATAGCCACTGAGCGCCTCTACCCTGTCGGAAGTTTGCTGGGCACGCTCAACATGCGCCGTTCTCAGCCCGATACCACTGACCGAATTGGAGGCAATTGACTCCATCCTCTGGGCAAAAGAGAGGTTGACGTATGCCTCACGCTCATCCTTTGCATTAAAGCCGCTGCTGAAGCGCCCCACAACCGTTACAGGAAACTCTTCGCTGTTTTTTGTCACAAGCACAATCCGGTCGCGGTAGTGGACATTGAGTTTTTTTGCCAGAAGGTCGCCGACAAGCACACCATTGGGCGTAGAGGCCAATTCGTCGAGGGCACGAGGCTCGAGAAGGTTCTTTTTCAGGCCTGCTATCTCAGCTTCAAGATGGGGCACAACTCCCCTGACAATACAGGGTGTAAAGCGGGTTTTATTGCGGGCAATCACCTTGCTGAGCACGAAGGGTGAAATGCTCCGGAGCTCTTCAACTGGGCGGATGCTTTCGACAACTTCAGCATAGTTCTTGATGACCTCCGCTTCATTCTGATTGATATTTCTGGTCACCATCGAAATCATGTTGCCCTGTTGCCCTATAATGTTGTCAGGCACCAATGGCAAAACCCTTTCAGCACTGATCACCACATGGGGTGCGGTATCGATCACCTTGGTAATAACATTTGATGATGAACCCCGTGAAACGGAGATGGTGGTCACAAGCATGGCCGAACCGACGGCCACACCAAGTGCTGTAAGGAGTGTCTGGCGTTTTCTCTCCTTGAGATGCACAAAAGCAATCCTCGCATGATCTCTATAGTTCATGAAAAAAGCTGGTATTCAGTCATCTTCTGAGATATGGGCTGTTATTAAATTTTGAGACTTGTCGTTGAAAAATCACACAAATAATCTATTTTGAATGCCAGAGGCAGAGAGAGGTTTTTCTCTGACAAATAAAGAAATTTGACCATTAAATACTAACCTTGACATCGAAACAGGAGAACATAGCTGTGAAAAAAATTGGTATCCTCACCAGCGGCGGGGATTGTGGTGGACTAAATGCGGTGCTGAAGGGCGCTGCAATGATGGCTCTCGCAAAAGGGCTGGAACTCTTTATTATTCCCAACGGCTACGCAGGGTTATACAACCTTGTCGACCAGAAGACAATTGTGCGGCTCGATCAGGCTCGTTTGGACCTCTTTGACGCAAGTTTTGCCGGATCCGAAGCGGGCCATTCGAGAGTTAAAATCAGGGCCATAAGCAATCCTGAAAAGTACAACCGCATCAAGGCTGGCATGAAAAAATTCGGCATTGACGCGCTCGTTATCAGCGGAGGTGACGATTCAGGCAGCGTCATGGTCGATTTGAACCAGCAAGGGATTCAGTGCATCCACGCGCCAAAAACCATGGATCTCGACCTTCAGACCTATTCAGTAGGCGGCGACTCCACCATCAACCGTATTGCACAGTTTGTGCACGACCTTAAAACGACAGGAAGAACCCACAACCGGGTACTGGTCACCGAAGTATTCGGTCGTTATGCAGGCCATACCGCTTTCCGCAGCGGCATTGCGGCTGAGGCTGACTGTATCCTCATCCCCGAAATTCCGACAGACTGGGATGTGGTGTATGAACACCTTGCAGAGCGCTTTACCCGCCGCATCAGAGAGAGCGACGTCCACAGCGGTACCTATACCGTTGTTGTTGCAGAAGGGGTGAAAAATGCTGACGGAACCGATATTGTCGATGAATCGGCTGGCATTGACGCCTTCGGTCACAAAAAACTTGCCGGTGCAGGAAAATTCACCTGCCAGCAAATCCAGAAGAGAATGAAAGCCGATCCGGCCATGCCTATTTTCATGAAAGAGACCGGCATGTTTGTTGAAGGTGTCTATGAAATTCCAGAAGTACGTGAAATCCATCCTGGCCACCTTGTCCGTTCCGGCGGTTCCTCAGCCTACGACATCAACTTCGGCTTCGAAGCCGGTGCGGGTGCCATACTGCTCCTGCTTGACGGAAAAACCGGCGTCACCATCTCCAAGGTCAAGGGACGCAAGGTAGAGTTTCTCGAATCGAGCAAAGCAATTGTACAGCGCCATGTCGATTTGGACCACGTCGCCATGTACGAGTCACTCGGCATCTGCTTTGGCCGAAAACCCTGCGACTATGAGCCGATTTTGCGTGAAGTCGAAGGCGTTTATGAAAGAATTTACTGACATCATCACCCTTTCGGAAAGAAAAAAACCCCGCAACAGAACGCGGGGTTTTTATATCTTGAAGTTTACTCCTGCTAATACCATTAACACCCAACACCTGCACCATGAACAAGTCTGCCAAAATCTGGATGAACGGCGAACTGATTGACTGGATTGACGCAAAAATCCACATTCTGTCACATGTTGTCCACTACGGTTCATCTCTCTTTGAAGGAATACGCTGCTATGAAACCCAGAAGGGATCGGCCGTACTCTTTTTGGATGAACACATCAAACGTCTCAGGGATTCATCAAAAATATACCGTATCGAAATTCCTTACTCTGAAAAAGAGCTGAAAGAGGCCATCTTGACCACAATCCAGGCCAACGATTTCAAATCGTGCTACATCCGCCCACTCGTCTACCGTGGACAAGGCGCTCTGGGAGTCAACCCGCACCGCGCATCCATTGAGGTTGCCATTGCTACCTGGGAGTGGGGCACCTACCTTGGAGAAGATGTGCTTGAAACCGGCGTTGACGTCCGCGTCTCCTCCTGGACCCGTCCGGCCCCGAACACCCTTCCCGCATGGGCAAAAGCTGGTGGAAACTACCTGAACTCGCAGCTCATCAAAATGGAAGCCTTGATGGACGACTACGCCGAAGGGCTTGCGCTTGATGTGAACGGTTATGTTTCAGAAGGAAGTGGCGAAAATATTTTTGTCATCCGCGACGGCATTATCTTCACCCCCATGTCGGGCCAGTCAATACTTCCCGGATTCACCCGCTACGCCATCATGCACATTGCAAAAGAGCTTGGCTACGAAGTCCGCGAAACACTGATTCCACGCGAAGCCCTCTACATCGCTGACGAGGTCTTCTTGACCGGCACTGCAGCGGAAATCACTCCGGTCAGAAGCATCGACAAATATCCGATCGGCAATGAAAAACGGGGCCCGATTACCGAAATACTGCAGGAGGCATATCTCAAAATTGTTCACACTGGCGAAGATCCCTACAACTGGCTAACCTTTATCTCACCACCGCAAGAAGTGCATGAGCTGGAATAACATTGTCGGTCAAAAGCGTCAGATCCGTGTTCTGCAGAACGCACTTGCAACAGGGCGCCTTGCTCATGCCTACCTCTTCACCGGCCCCGACGGGTCGGGAAAAGAGTCGGTCGCCTTTGAACTCGCCTCGCTCCTCAACTGCCAGAATACCACGGCCAGCAGTGAGGAGGGCGCGTGCGGGGTATGTCGTGACTGCGTGCTGATCAAGGAATTCATGCACCCGAACGTAGAGTATATCTTTCCGGTAGAATCGGCCTTGCTCGACCCGGGTGACTCGGCAAAAAAAGAGAACAAGAAATTTACTGATGCAAAAGAGCGCTACGACGCACTGCTCGAACAAAAAAAACAGAACCCCTATCTCTCCCCTGCCATGGAGCGCTCCATGGGCATTCTGACGGAACAGATCGTCTCGCTCCAGCACAAGGCGATGTTCATGCCAAGTGAGGGAAGCAAAAAGATCTTTATTATTTCGCAGGCCGAACGGCTGCACCCCTCGGCGGCCAACAAACTCCTCAAACTGCTCGAAGAGCCACCAGCGCACGTCCTCTTCATTCTCGTTTCATCAAGGCCAGACGCACTGCTCCCGACCATCCGTTCGCGATGCCAGGCGCTCCGTTTTTCACGCGTCACCCCGCAGGAGCTGCGACTCTGGCTGCATGACAACCGTCCCGAAATTCAGGAACCCGAATTGAGCTTTATCGCCAGCTTTTCGCGGGGCAACCTCCGGCTTGCCTGGGAGTTCATCAACAACCGCGACAGCAACACGGCTGAAACCGCAACCATTGTGCTGCGCAACGAGGCTCTCGAATATCTTCGCAAGGTGCTCACCCCCAGCCGCTTCCACGAAGCGATTACCTCCTGCGAGCAAAACGCCAAAAACCTTTCGCGTGGCGACCTCGTCCTCTTTCTCGCCGCTCTGCTCCTCTTCTTTCAGGATGCCAACCACCGCCGCATCAATGCAGACTTTCAGGAGCTGAACAACCCCGACATCAGCGAGGCCATCGACCGTTTCGCAAAAAACTTCCCCAATCCGGACTTTTTCCAGATCTCAACCCTCACCGAAGAGGCCATTCGCGCCATAGAACGCAACGCCAGCCCGCTCCTCGTCATGGCCTCATTTACGGCTCAGATCAAGGGGTTGCTGCTGCGCAAGGGTTGACGTTCAAGGGAGAAAAGTTATCGATAATCGCTTCGTTCAATTTGTATATCTTTAGTAAAGGTAATAGTGATCAGGCAGGTGCCGATCGCGCAAAAATGGCTGAGGACATTTTTGTACTGCCTTGACCAGAAAAGCCATAACAAAGCTCAAAAAGTACATGTCAGAAGATAAACAACAGACGAACCTCGAAGATACCTTTGAAGGTGAAGAGACGCTTGGTGGAGAATTCAGGGATAACGCTTCGCCTCCAGAAACTGACACAATGCGGATCTATCCTGATGCTCTTGTCAACATCGCCTCAGAGAGCGCATCGGTTTTTCAGCTCAAGCGTAAGCGTGAAAAAATACCACCACTCATCAAACTTGACCCCGATTTTCAACGATATGCCGTATGGTCACCAAAGCAGAAAAGCGAATTGATTGAATCAATTTTGATGGGCATTCCTCTTCCTCTGATTTATGTAAAAGAAGACGATAAGGGCGTATACATCATTGTGGATGGTCGTCAACGTCTAACGACTCTTTTTCAGTTCATGAATCACGAGTTTTCACTTCGGAAGCTCACAATTCTGACGTCTCTTAACGGAGCATACTTCAGTGAATCAACAAAAAATGGGACAAAATTTGAAACGTATCTGACCCAGGCCCAGCAGAGCAAGATTGAAGATTGCCCCCTCACCCTGCATGTCATCAAACCACCAACCCATGATCGCATCACCTTTGATTTGTTTGACCGAGTGAATCGGGGTGGAACCCGGCTCAATAATCAGGAAATGAGAAATGCTATTTATCAGGGCACTGCAACGCTGTTGTTAAACGCACTGGTTAACCTGGACAGTTTCAAAAAAGCGACAGAACATGCAATCAAGCCTGACCGCATGAAGGACAAATATCTTGTTCTCCGTCTCATCAGTTTTTACCTCTGGCGCAAGAAAAAACTTTTGGATGTAAAAGAAAAAGGCTCTCCATTCGTTGAATATCGCAGTGACCTTGAAGATTTTCTTGCTAAAACCATGATATTCCTTAATGATCCGGCGGGTAGCACATTTTGTGAGCAATTTCCACCTCTGTTCGATAAAACCATGAATGAGTGCCTGACCGTTTTAGGGCCGGAGTGCTTCCGTATACCAAATCAAGGCGGGGGTGCACGCCGCCCCATCAGTATGGCGCTCTTTGAAACTGTAAGCTACATGATCATTGAACTGCTTGATGTAGCACAAACTCATCAGAAACTGATAACAAAAAAGTTCAAAAGCCTTCTTGCTGACGAAAATTTCATTCACAGCACTACCTATAACGTCGATAGCCACATCAGTATCAAGAAGCGGTTTGAAATTATAGAATCAATGATTGAGGAGATACAACATGCTTGAATCACTACACATCAATGGATTCAAATGTTTCTGTGAAGTTACAATAGAACTGAAGCCTATGACTATTTTTGCCGGGACTAACTCTTCAGGCAAATCTTCAGTAATTCAGGCATTTCTTTTACTTTGCAACAACGCAGCAAAAAACTCATCATCTCCGCTTAATGGAATGTGGCTCCGACTTGGTACGTTTGATGAGTGCCGCAATCACCGAATCAATGCACGCTCATTTCAAGTGACTGCCCTAAGTAAAGAAGAGCGTTTTCAGGCAGAATTTAGTTCAACCGACGACGAAAGAAATGATGTCGCTGTTACTTTTCTGAAAGAATCCTCTACCATACAAACCCTTCTGAGCTTTGAAAACCGGCACATCTACTATCTGCCGGCGAACCGGATCGGGCCAGAAGATTTATATCCAAGAAATTTTGACCGAGTAAATTTTCTTGGAAACAAAGCTGAATTTATTTTCGATTTTCTGTACAAAAACCGCAAAAAAGAAGTTGCTCCCTCGCTGATTGCCGATGCATCCAGCGTAACGCTCGAGCATCAAGTCAATTACTGGCTGGAAAAACTGTTCGGAATAAACAACGTAATCAAAGACCTCGGCCTCAGCAATAGCCTTTTGGTAGAGTTCTCTCTCGGAAACGGGAAGCCCGTTAGACCCTACCATATTGGTTCCGGAGTCAGCTTTGCGATAGGGGTACTTGTTTCCTGCCTAAGCGCAACTCATGACGATATTGTGATCATTGAAAATCCGGAAATCCATTTGCATCCAAAAGCACAGTCTGATCTTACCGAATTTCTTTGCTTCGTAGCCAATGCGGGCATTCAGGTTGTACTTGAAACGCATAGCGACCATGTGTTCAATGGCATCCGGAAAGCTATTGTAAAAAAGGAGATCAATCACACTGATGTGGCCGTCCATTTTTTTCAGCTTGACGAAAATCTACTATCGAAGAACACTGTCATTATGCTCAATGAACATGGCCGTGTAATGACGCACCCTAAGGGCTTGTTTGATCAATTTGACGACGACTTGGACCAAATTCTGGGACTATAAGATGCACATACTTTTTAACGAGCTTTCATTATCGGGTCAATTCCCTGATCAAGACTCTTTTTCTCGAACAGGCCTCTTGCCGTTTCTGAGCGTACTGAAGGAAATGCAAGGTTTTTCGATGCTGCTGCTCAAGAAAAGCGATGTGTGGAACAGAATGGTAACTCCCACCAATACTCTTCATTCGATTCTCATCGATAAAGCACAACGGAAAAATGATGACGTTCGTCGATTAAAATCAGCGATTGCTGATCTTGAGAAAGAGCCGTTTTGGGATAGTAGTGACTCCAAACAGGAGTGCGGCATCAAATATTTTTTCAACGGAGTGGATATTGGGGGAAGTTCACCGGCTGAAGCCTGCGAGCGCGATCGGATAATTGTCTCCTTTCAGTTATCATCGACCTCGATTGACCCGTTGAGTATCATGCGAAATGGAGTACATCTCTCGTTATTAAACCTGACTTGCTCAGGCAGTCTTACAGAACATCTTTGGGCCAACCATCACATCTCTTTTGAATCATATCTGAAAGTACGGTTTTCACGAGGCAAACTTGATTTTTCAAAGGTTGAAAAAAAGATGGGGTTTTCAGAAGTTCAACCTGAAGAACAAGCCCTTTTCATTGACACATTCAAAAAATTCGAAGAACTAACCTGGGATAACATCCATGAGAATAAAGGACTTAACTACAAGGAGTATCATGGGATTATTAGCATAACCAACCGCAATAAAAAAACATACAAGTTCAGAGTATCAAAAAAATTCCGATGCCACGGTTACAGAGAAAAAGATTCATTCGTTGTTATCGGCTTTGAGACTGACCATAAATTAAGCGATCAGGGATAAGCGATCCAAAAACACTCTTTCAGGGTTCTGAAAAGTTTGCCAAATCCGTAGTCATATCAAGCCAGTTGAGATAACACGGCAAACCGCCTGTAATCGCCAGTTTGATGATTTCCGGCACATAGCAGGGGTGGTTACCAACTTAAACTTGCCTTTTTACTGTCTGGTCACTGTTTTCCTGAGTTCACACATCCAGTAGCCAAAAATGCCTGAAAAGTCAATAAAATCAAGGGGGCGTTTTCGTTTTCGGCTTTGTAGTGCCTAATGAATTATTTTATTTGTTTTTTCTTTTTTGTTTTGTATTTTTCTGTCAAAGTCTTTTTCACTTTCTCTATGACTGTCCATGTTTGTTCGAGTCAAATCCACACCGAATTCAC
>CAIXCO010000113.1 GCA_903917955.1 uncultured Chlorobiaceae bacterium
CGCGGATAAAAAGCCATATCGCTCAACCAAGGCACCCGAAACCATGAAACACCATTCTCACACCCTGCCGCTCTTCACCGCCGAAGCCGCCACCGTCACCATACCCCGCTACGGCATCCGCCTCGTCCGCGAATCCCAAATCATCTACACCAAAAACATCACCGGAGCCGAAATGGTCGTAGACCTCTGCCACACCATCGGCCTCCAGGAACGCGCCAGCGAAGAACTCCACCTCTTCTACCTCAACACCAAAAACGACGTCATCAGCATGGAACTCGTCAGCAAAGGCACCCTCAACGCCTCACTCGTCCACCCCCGCGAAGTCTACAAAGGCGCCCTCCTCGCCAACGCAAACGCCATCATGGTCGTCCACAACCACCCATCCGGCAACCCCGAACCCAGCCGCGCCGACAAAGAAGTAACCACCAAACTTATCCAAGCCGGCAACATCCTCGACATCAACCTCCTCGATCACCTCATCATCGGTTTCAAAAGCATCTTTCGGTCAATCCCCGCAAGCTTGCAAGCCACCTCCCGATAATGACCCGCCACAAGGCACCTCGGTGATCCACCAGATAATCTCCGCTTCGTTCCGTTTGCGCAGCCTCCCTGGTGCGCAGTCCAACAGACGCTTGCCTGCACTGCAACGGAAGTTCATGCGAAAACAATCACCGGAAAACGTACATTTTCAGAAAGAAGAACTTTTGGCAGATTGGGAACTGGCTTCGAATGGGGAGCTTCCGTTTCCCATCAAACCATTACAATAAGGAGATCGTCATGTACCCTTCAGTGGTAAGTGTAAAACCTTTAGACGATTATAAGTTATTACTTGTGTTTGAACCCCGTGAAAAAAGAATTTTTGATGTAACTCCCTACCTCAATACCGAGCGCCCTGCCGGAGTACCGGCAAAAGATGGCGAAACCGTTCATAATGCTTTTTTCGATTGATCATACAAGGAGAGCTAAACCATTAAGGTGAAATATTTTGAGGATACCGATACCGCTTATGTTGAATTACTTGATAAGCCGGTGTTTGAAACTCGCGAGATTAGTGAAAACATCTTGATTGATGTTGATGAGAAGGGGAATCTTGTCAGCATGACCATTGAGCATGCCAAAGAAAATGCTGGTTTATGGGAATTTTCTTATCAGGAAATCCCGCATCGGGAAACAGCGTAAACCTGTTGCTGCCAAGCAACGCGACCGATATCCCCGTCCCCCATCGTTGGTCTGGTTGAACCTCGCTTTGCGGTTAGAGATAAGCCTGTTGCAGTGACTCAATACCTCCTCACCACCCTTTCAACGTATGCCGCTGCTCTCGGCAAATACCTGAAACCGTGCTTATCGCCTGCTTGACAGCCGCATCACTGGCCGATGAAGCGCGCTGCGAGTAATAGGCATAACTCAGCCACTCAAGAAAAGCAGTGCTGCCAACCCTCAGAGTACTATTATCAGCGTTCACCGTTACATAACAAGATCGTGTCGTGTCATCATAAAACAAATCACAACGAGACTTCACCAAAGCAATGAGTTCTGCCGCCGTGTTTTTTTCACTGCCGATTGCTTCGCCCTCTGGTCTGGTAGCGTCATCAAGTTCGAGAACTAATTTTAAGAACGCAAGATACTTGATTTTGCTGATAAGACTCCTCTGCGTAGCAAGGTCTCTCAATAACGAACGTTTATGAGCATGGGCGCACGGAACTTCACTTCAAATACGTGATGAGTTCTTATCAAAGTGCAGGAAAGAGGTTTGGGAACAATATTTCTGTAGCGCTGACCGGGAAACGAAGTGAAACAGCTCCCTTCGGGCTTTCAGAACCGAGAATCCCATTATCGGTTAATGTTGCAAGCAATGTTCTTGCCGTTCTCTCTTTAAGGCCACTGATACGACTGATATCTCCCCGCGGCAGTTCCCCCTTGAGCAACGCGGCCTCAAGAATAGTAAATGCTTCAGGCCTCCATTCTTGCCGCTCACACAACAGTTTCAGCCGATTCAGCAGCGCATCAAGTTCAAACAGACCCTCCATGAACGTCACTTGATCCAAACATACCCGAAGGAACCAGGTAATGAACGTGTTGAGCGCTTTGAGTGAAAGGTTGCCGCGACCATCAAGGCCACCCTGGCGAGGCATATCCGCGTGATCCATCATTCGCTTATAATCCTGCCTGCTTTCCAGCCCCCGCGCAAGGCCTCTTGAAACCGACCATAACCCAAAAGCTCCGATACCCGCATGAAGGCACATGGCATGGCTCATGAGTCGGCTGACCCTGCCATTGCCATCAGGAAACGGATGAATGTAATTAAACCGGTGATGAGCCGCCCCGAGAGCTGCAATGCGCATTCCTTTTCCGAGCGCATCAAAATTGTAACGTTGTTCAAAATATTCCATGAATACCTCAACAGCCGGGCTTTCAGGAGGAAGATGCCGGCCAACAGCTACGTCATGTACAGCCTTGCTCCGGAACTTTCCAGGCTCAATGAGTATTTTTACCTCCTTTCGTTTCATGTATCGCATTGACTCAGGAAGCTCCTTGTAGAGCTCCTCATGTAGCCAGCAGATAAACCGTTGTGATGCGGCGTCCTGAAGCGTTCCGGCAGCATACCTCGCATCAATCTCTCGCTGTACCCTGATATGTGCAGCCGCTTCCATCTGCAGATTCCGTCTCTCTCCGTCCTGGTCGAACCGGTTCTCAAGAGCCAGTTCAATATCCCGTGGCCGGGTGTTATGTCCCTCTATGAGATTCGAATAATAGCAGTTCATTACTCTGACAAGATCAGCAAGACTTGCTGCTGATTTAGGGTGAAGGCGATGACCAAGCCGCTCGGAAGCTGCAGATAGTGCAGCAATCAGGTCAACAAGCTCGGGCGCCAATGCATCAGGCAGGCAAGGTTCAAGGCGGTGCGGTATCTCAAATATCATAATATTGCCGATTATTCAATTCCATTTACCCTTTTATCAAAATAATTTACAAAGAATAATCTGTAATTCTTGCCGATTACTTTGCCGATCTTCTTCTCAGCCTCCGTTTCTGGCGAGCTGTTTCATAACCCGTCCGCTTATAAATAAAAGCCCGTGCGAAAAACACATGAGCTTACCTGATTGAATGTTGTGAGAATGGATTCAGGTATATCTCTGTAGACTACTTGAGAAACAGAAAACAAAAAAGCCCCCATTGCTGGAGGCTGTAGCCGATTAACCTTCCCCACATCCGATGTGGTTAACGCGCTCTTACTTTGCCCGTGCACTGGCGGCGTGATGGCGTTTGAGGATCAGCCTGTTGACAATACCACAGTATACGAAATGTGCGGCAGGTTTCTGGCGGATCGGAAATCGGCGCCATTTAAAAATATCCTTGAAATATCGCCGCTACTCCGCTACATTGTGGCTACACCGACAAAGCGAAAAAGTTAAAACAAGGAAAAGAGATGATTGCAAATACTGTTGTGAGGGCACGAATCGACGAAAGAACCAAAGCTGAAGCCACCGCTGTGCTGGCTGCCATAGGGCTCACATTGTCCGATGCTGTGCGGCTTATGCTGATGCGGGTTGCTGCTGAAAAAGCATTGCCATTTGAACCGCTCATCCCGAATGCCAAGACAATAGAGGCGATGGAAGAACTCCGTCAGGGAGGGCTAAAGTCGTATAACTCTATCGAAGATTTAATACAAGAGCTGAATGAGGAAGATTAAAGGATCGAGCCATTTTAAACGCGACTACCGCAGGGAGAAATCAGGCGTACACGGAAAAAAACTTGATGCGCTTGTTACCGCAATCGTAAACCTTCTTGCAGCAGACAAAGCGTTGCCGCCCAACACTGTTGATCATGCGCTTGTCGGAAAGTTGGTTGGTTGCCGCGATTGCCATATCAAGCCTGACCTTATCTTGATCTACCGCAAAACAGGCGACGACGTTCTTGAGCTGGTGCGGCTTGGATCACACAGCGAACTCGGTTTATAACATAACAGCTCCGTCGAAGTCCAATTTTCTGCTGCAATGTTGTTCTGCTATGCCGAACTGGAGCTCGGCGTTCCCAGGCAAGGTTTTCTCATGCACAACAAAATGGAGGGAAACAAAAAAGCCCGTACCAACATTGTCGATACGGGCCTCTTGTGGAGATGGCGGGAGTCGAACCCGCGTCCAAAACATTGCTCAATAAAGCTGCCACACTCATCTCAGGTGTTCAGTGTTTCATGAACCGGTGCTACACCTGTAAAGTTCGGTTCACTATCCCTCTTTGTATCACCCTCC
>CAIXCO010000114.1 GCA_903917955.1 uncultured Chlorobiaceae bacterium
AAAAACTACCGTAAAGGATATTTCATTCTTATTTATTATGGGAATTGAGCCTCTTGTTATTGTGCTGCAAATACTGCGTCTTGCGGTACCCTACACCCTTACCTCAGTTGGCGCAACGTTTTCGGAGCGGGGCGGGGTGGTCAATCTGGCGCTTGAGGGGATGATGCTTGTTGGTGCCTTTGGCGCAGCACTTGGCCAGTACCGGAGCGGTTCGGCTCTGGTCGGGATTCTTGTGGCTCTTCTCTGCGGCCTCGTTGTAGCGCTGCTCTTTGCCTTTGTCACCATCACCCTCAAGGCCGACCAGATTGTTGCCGGTATTGCCATCAACATCCTCGTCATGGGTACTACCCGTTTCGGGCTCAGCATACTTTTCGGAAGTTCGACAAATTCAGCGCGGATTGCCGGTCTTGAGTCGCCCTCCCTTCTTCTTGATCCTCTCTTTCTTGCTGCCGTTCTCTCCGTTCTTGCCGGTCAATTTCTTTTGTTTAAAACGCCCTACGGTCTCAGGCTCCGGGCAACAGGTGAGAGTGCCGACACGGCCGACAGTGCCGGAATCAATGTTGACCGGATGCGCTACTCCGGCGTCCTTGTTTCGGGGGCGCTTGCGGCGCTTGGTGGCGCTTTCCTTGTTTTTCAGCAACACACTTTCACCGATAACATGTCGGGCGGTCGGGGCTATATTGCACTTGCCGCCATGATTATCGGCAAGTGGAACCCGGCAGGGGCGGCACTGGCAAGCCTGCTCTTTGCTGCGACCGAATCGATGGAGATCTGGCTCCAGACGGGATGGATACCCTCACAGTTAGTACAGTCACTTCCATACGTTATAACACTGGTGGTGCTTGCCAGCTTTGTTGGCCGAGCCTCTGCTCCCCGGGATGCAGGAACTCCGTTTGAGAAAAACCGTCATTCAGGGTAGGGAAGGCATCCTCTTGACACGTTGCTCAATGCCTCCGGGAATTTATGGCTTAAGTTCCGGGTTGTCATGAAGAAACGGTTTATCTTTATCGTAGGAATTTTGTACTTTTGAAAAAATATTCGTATTATGACCGATGCTTTGATGTGCACATTGCTGTTATACAGTGAGTGGAGAGGTGTATGTTATTGATATAGAACTTGTGAATCCATTTTCGGTTTGGGGTGTATGTCTTGCGGCCGTTGAATCATTTAAAGGCTATTTGCAGCTAACTTCTATCCATAATACCAATGAGCACCAACAATACGACTTCGCTGGCAACGGTCGCCGATGTTACTGGTAAAGTATGGGCCGTGGCCGAAGATGGAACTCGCCATCTTCTTCAGACGGGTGACGCGGTGTATGAAGGTGAATGTATTCTTACCGAATCAGGCGGTCAGGTTGTGCTTAAGGCGGCAAATGGCGCTGATCTGAAGGTTACAGAGAGTAAAGAGGTCGCATTGAGTGGCGGGCTCTTTGAACGTAGTGAAAATACCTTCAGCCTCGATTTAAGGGGGTTGATAGCCGCTACGGAGGGTACGCCCGTTGCACCTGCACCCTCACTCTCAGCAGTGTTGCCAGTAACTCCTTTGCAGTCGATCAGTCGCGGTGACTCTGTTGGAAGTTCATTTATAAATGTTGGGCGTGTCAATGAGTTCATCACTGCTCCTGTATACCAATTCTCCTCGTTTACGGGTAATTATAATTCGCAAAACGATTTTCGCTCCTCAAGTTTCGATGCTTTGCTTGAAGGTCGGGCGACTTATGATGAGCGCATTGTAATTCCGCTTGAACCGTTATTCTCTGTCCGAGAGCCATTGCTTTTGCAGGCACCTCCCCCGGTCGTTTCCCGGATTTCACTTCTACCTCTCAGTGCGGGTACGACCATTGTTATTCCCGACACCAACGGCGGGAGCACCCCCGGAAATGAAACAGTCTATGAAGCGGCTCTTGTTGATGGCAGCAACCCTGGCAGCGGTTATCGTATAAGCAGCATCTTTACGATAACAGCACCTGACGGACTTGCTACCCTCATTGTAGGTGGCTCTACAATCAGTGCGGGATCGCTCGCTGGCAGTGCGGCCGTACCGGTTACAATCGTTACGGAGTATGGTACGCTGGTAATCAACGGATACGCGCCGAATTCTGCAACAGGCGGGGGCGTGGTGAGCTATACCTACACACTTACAGATAACACACTCGAACATGGTCCCGGCAATAATGGAGCCAATACGGTGCTTGACAGCCTTTCGATTACCGTAACTGATATAGACGGTGATAGCTCAACAGCTATACTTGATATTGGTGTTGTCGATGATCTGCCTATTGCGCATCCGGACGAGGATACGGTCACAGCCGATAGCCGTCTGACAGCAACAGGTAATGTGGTCAACGGTGCGACTCCTTCAGGTGAAAATGATATGATAGGAGCTGACAAGACACCGGTTGATCCTGTAACGGGAGTGGGAGCGGGTAATGATACAGGCGTGCCTGCAGTTGGCAATGTAGCGGGATCGGTACTGGGAAGCTATGGCAGCGTAGTGATCGGGGCTGACGGATCCTATACCTACACGCTCGACAACAACAATAAAGATGTACAGGATCTGACGACAGGGGTAATTTTGATTGATACCTTTGTCTACACGATAACGGATGCAGACGGTGACCAGAGTACAACAACTCTGACGATACGGATTCTTGGAAATGATGCAGGTACCACGATTGATATTCCTGACAACGACCCCGATACATCGGCAGATGAGAAGGTCTTTGAGGCGGCTCTTTTTGATGGCAGCAACCCGCCCTCTACCTTGGAAGCTGTCAGCAGTACCTTTACAATAACGGCACCTGATGGAGTTGCAACTCTCTCTGTAGGGGGTACGACGATCAGTGCGGGAGCGCTTGCAGATAGTGCGACAGTACCAGTCACAATTGTCATGGAGTATGGCTCACTGGTAATCAACGGCTACACGCCGAACTCTGCGACAGGTGGCGGTGTGGTGCACTACACCTATACGCTTGCGGATAACACCCTCGATCATGGTTATGCCAATAATGGGCCCAATACGGTGCTCGACAGCGTTTCGATTACCGTAACTGATACCGACGGTGATAGCTCAACAGGTATCCTTGATATTGGTGTTGTCGATGATCTGCCGACTGCTCGTCCGGATGCGGATACCGTTACAAAAGATATCGACCTGATTGCAACGGGCAATGTGGTCAATGGCAACGATCCCTCAAGTGAAAATGATATGATAGGAGCTGACAAGACACCGGTTGATCCTGTAACGGGAGTGGGAGCGGGTAATGATACCGGCGTTCCTGCAGTTGGCAATGTAGCCGGATCGGTACTGGGAAGCTATGGCAGCGTGGTGATCGGGGCTGATGGATCCTATACCTACACGCTCGATAATCGCAATGCGGATGTACAGGCACTGAGAGTTGGCGGGAGTCTTATCGACCTCTTTGTCTATACGATAACGGATGCCGATGGTGACCAGAGTACGACGACTTTGACAATAAGGATCCTTGGAAATGATACCGTTCCGACAATTGATATTCCTGACAACGACCCCGATACATCGGCAGATGAGAAGGTCTTTGAGGCGGCTCTTTTTGATGGCAGCAACCCGCCCTCTACCCAAGAAGTGGTCAACAGCACCTTTACGATAAAAGCGCCGGATGGACTTGCGAGTATTACGATTGTGGATGGCAGTAGTGTACAACATGTACTTACGGAAGCACAACTGAGCGGTGCCATGCCCCTGACCTCAATCACCACAAAATACGGCACATTGTTGATCACAGGGTATACGCCGAACGGGCTAACTGGCGGCGGTGTGGTAAGCTACACCTATACGCTTTCGGATAACACCCTTGATCATGGTTATGCCAATAATGGCCCCAATACGGTGCTCGACAGCGTTTCGATTACCATAACTGATACCGACGGCGATAGTGCAACCGGTATACTTGATATTGGTGTTGTCGATGATCTGCCGATTGCTCGTCAGGATGCGGACACCGTTATAAAAGATACTCTCCTGACGGCAACGGGCAATGTGGTCAATGGCGGCAATCCCGTAGGTGAAAATGACACAATAGGAGCTGACAACACGTCAGTCAATCCCGTAACAGGTGTGGGGGTGGCAGGTAGTGGAATTATCACTCCGGTAACCATTTCCGTACCTGTAAAGGTTGTCGGCAGCTATGGCAGTGTGGTGATCGGGGCTGACGGATCCTATACCTACACGCTCGATAACAGCAATGTGGATGTACATGCCCTTACCACAGGCCAGACCCTTACCGACACCTTCGTTTACACGATAACCGACGCTGACGGAGACCAGAGCACAACGACCTTGGCCATAACGATTCAGGGGAGGAGTGGTGTACCTCCAACGATTGAGATTATTGACCACAATGGTTCAGCCGAGGGAGATGAAAGTGTCTATGAGGCGGCTCTTCCTGTTGTTGGCAGCGGCATTGGCATTCCCCTTGGTTCCGGCGATGATGTTAACAGCACTTTTAAGATAACAGCAATGGAGGGACTTGCGAGTATCACGATTGTTGATACTCGGGATGGCACAGAACATATCATTGACAAAACAGCGCTTGAGAACAGCGCCACGGGGCACATCTCGATCAGTGCCAAATACGGAACGCTGGAGATCAACGGCTATACACCGGACCCGGCGACAGGAGGAGGAGTGGTGCGGTACACTTACACTCTCTCTGGTAACACACTGAATCATGCTCCGGGTGACGATATTAACAATATCGTGCCCGACAACTTTACTATCACGGTAACCGATGAGCTAAGCCTTACCGCGATCGGGCAGCTTGGTATTGCGGTGTTTGATGACCTGCCTGTTGCGCAAGCGGATGCAGACACCGTTACGAAAGTTGCCAAAGTGACGGCAATAGGTAATGTGGTCAATGGCGGCAATCCCGTAGGTGAAAATGATACGATAGGAGCTGACAATAGCCCGGTTGCTCCTGTAACGGGTGTGCGAGTAGGTAGTGACACCACCACTCAGGCTGTTGGCAATGTAGCCGCATCGGTTCTGGGAAGCTATGGCAGCGTGACGATTCAAGCCAACGGAGATTATAGCTACACGCTCGACAACTCGAAGGTGTCGGGCCTCCAGCCAACAGATTCCCCCCTTACCGACGCCTTTGTCTACACGATAACGGACGCCGATGGTGACAAGAGTACAACAACATTGACAATAACGATCTATCCACAGGGGGCGGTGGTCGGCAATGTGCAGGAAGATGCCTTGAGTAACTTCAGTGGAGGCAGTGGATCGACCGGTTACATTGGTGGTTTAGAAGGTTCCAAGACAACCATTGCGTCAGACAGTATTGCGAGCCTGGTACCGGAAGGAACAACAGGGACAGTAACTTTCAGCTTGCAGACCACGGGACTTACAGCCCTTGGCCTTAAATCGAAAGGTGAGTCGTTGCAGTATGCGGTTACCGGTAGTACCAATAACATTCTGACAGCCAGTAACGGATCCGGGCGTAACGTCTTCACGCTGGTCTTGAGCGGTACGACCGCCACAACAGTCCATGCTACCTACACCTTCACCCTTCTCGATCAGCTCGATCATGTAACGGGCTTGACTGGAACTGGAGATAGCGCCACCTTTCCGATCAACTTGTCGAGCGCGATTGCAGCGTCGAATGGTAGTTCGGTTCCGATTTACGGCACTCTTATTGTCACGGTGGAGAACGACGTACCTGTGGCGAGTTCAAGTACGCTGACGGAGATGGTCTATGAAGATGCTCTGTCGACTACAGTAGCTCCGCTGAATCTTTCAGACGGTAACACCGATGGAGTAAACAAGCTGAAAACGGTCAGTGGTTCTCTTTCTGACCTCTTTACCTCAGGAGCGGATGAAACTACGGTAGTTGCGAACTCTCTCATCTATTCGATGCTGTCAGGAGGTTCGGGCCCTGTTTTGAATACGATTGGTGGTGCGGTCACCTCGCTTGGCAAAACGGTTTTTTATACGGTTGATAGTACCGGTTTGATTATGACGGGTTATGCGGACGAAAACGGCAACAGTGCTTATCAGTCTGGAACCGACCGTGTTGTCTTTACGCTGACGATCACCGCCGCAGGCGGTTACACCTTTGCCTTGAACGACCAGCTTGATCATGCGACAACATCGGGCGATACCGGTGAATTGTTGCTGAACCTTGCCCCTGTACTGATAGCGACAGACTTTGACGGCGACCAGGCGACACGGAGCGATGGTTTTACGATCAAGGTACAGAACGACGTACCGGTCAATACTGAGGCGAATGTAACTGGCGCGGTGCGGGAAGATGCCTTGACCCTTGCTAATTCCAATAGTAATTCGGTAGGCAATAATAGTGAAGGCGGCGTTACGACCGTTGCGAGCGACAGTCTTGCGAACCTTGTGGCGGTGGGAGCAGATGAGCCTGTAACCTTCAGTTTGCAGGTAGGCTCTCTTGCTGCTCTTGGTTTGAAATCGAAAGGTGAGTCGTTGCAGTATGTGGTTACCGGTACTACCAATAACATTCTGACAGCCAGTAACGGATCCGGTCGTAATGTTTTCACGCTGGAGTTGAGCGGTTCGACCACCACAACAGTCAATGCGACCTACACCTTTACGCTGCTCGATCAGCTTGATCATACGTCAGGAGTCGGAGACAGCGCCACCTTTCGGATTAACCTGTCGAGCGCAATTAAAGCGACGGATAGAGACGGTGATTCCATAACAGTCGCCAGCGGTTTCACGATCACGGTGGAGAATGACGTACCGGTAGCGACGAGCGGTGGCAGTGAGGTTCAGAAGGTTTATGAAGATGCGCTGACGGGAGGCAATGGAGAGTTCACCACACCGGCTCAGACGGTTACGGTCAGTGGTGTTCTTTCAGGCCTCTTTACCTCAGGAGCGGACGAAGGTCTTACCTATTCGCTGCAGGCGGTTGATGAGTCAGATGCAACGGACTCTATTTTGAAAACGGTAGATGGAGCTGTTGTCAAATCGCTGGGTGCCAATGTTCGTTATTCGGTCAGCGGTTTGGTTATTACAGGCTATGTGGATGTAGACAATAGCGGGAGCAATAACGCTGGCGACAGGGAGCTCTTCACGCTGACGATTACCAATCAGGCGACGGG
The DNA here is from genome assembly GCA_903917955.1 of uncultured Chlorobiaceae bacterium. Lineage (GTDB taxonomy): Bacteria > Bacteroidota > Chlorobiia > Chlorobiales > Chlorobiaceae > Chlorobium. Next base: position 7,116 of record CAIXCO010000114.1, read on the forward strand.
GGCCTATACATTTTTATTGAAGGGACAGCTTGATCATGGAGCAGGATCAACTGACAGCAGTGTTCTCGCGCTGAACCTCTCCCCTGCACTGGTTGCTACAGACTTTGATGGCGACGCGGCGACTCTCACAACCGGGTTTACGATCAATGTCGAGAACGACGTGCCGAAGGCAACAAACGACACGGCGTCGGTTGGTGAGGGTGGTCTTGGTGACACTGCCTCTGATTCTATTTATGATAGTGTTGATGCTGCATATAAAACGACAGGAAATTTGCTTACAAACGATTTGCCGGGCGCTGACAAAGATGCGACAGCCAAAGGTATGACCTTGATCTCGTTCACGTACAAGAATGAGACAGGTGTAACTGGCACAACAGCGTCAGGTACGTTAAATACCTGGATGGACACCAAGTGGGGTGCAATCAAGGTGCTCTCTGATGGATCGTTCTACTATATGTCCGACCCATACGCGACTCATCCATCGGCTAATAACTTATCCGACACTATAACCTACGTTGCCGAAGATGCGGATCACAATTCGGTATCAGCAACGTGTACTATAAGCTTGACTGACACCGAGTCCGTGTTTTTGGGTACTGTGGCTTCTCGTGATTTCTCTGACACAGCACTCTCTGTCTCACAATCTTCATCGATTGCTATTACGCAGGGGAAAGATCCTAAAGATCTCGGTTTTCTCTATGTGGGGGGGCTTGCTATGTATAGTATCAACCAAGATGTTACTGATTTCTATCAGCCCCTTTTTGGCGATTTAACTTCCAATGGCAGGGCGTTGACCTATACATTCACCGATGCATCAGCATCATCAACCCCTTACTACAGGACTCTCACTGCGACGACGACTGTTGGTAATATTGATGTGTTTAAGTTGGAGATCATCGGGTATGTGAATTTTGCTGGTTCTCCTGAATCGAAATTCACGCTCTATCAGCCGCTGGATCATATCCCTGATTTTCCAGGTAGTGGAGGTGATCCAACTGTTGGAGGTGTTGGAGGAACAGAGTCGCAGAATACGGGTGATCCAAGTCGTATTGATCTTGTCTTTACGTTGAGGCTTAAGGATACCAACGAGAATGCAGACGAGAAAACAACAGATATTGCAATAGCTATTTATGATAATGGGAATCAGCCTAACGACACGTTGCTCTTTTCTGGCGTGGTGAGAGATGGGTTGACAGGATATGATACGGTTCAAGTGAATACCACTGGTTTTACTTATAATTTTACTAGTGCTTTCGGAGCATTTCGTAATATCGAATATATTGACTTGCTGGTGGACACTATAGATGTTAAACAGACGACAGTTACAGATATTAAGCTGGCGGATCTTCAGGCAATGACAGTAGATCATCCAAATAAACTTACCATTCTTGGTGACTCAAATGACCATGTTTCATTTTTGGCAACAGAGAGTTGGGCTAAGGCTGGCACTGCTGTTAATGGTTGCTATGCATATACGTATGGTGGTTTTACAGTCAATGTTCAAGATGGTATATCGGTATTGTAATGAAAGGCTTTAATAATCTTTTTTTCGAAGCTCATGAAACATACGACGAACAGAAAGTTGAAGTTCCTTGCTGTGGCGCTTTTTGTGCTTTGCCTTGGGTCACCGCAAACTCTTGAAGCGAAGTCGGTTACGGTCACTGAGGCTGTTGCCCAGGCGGTCAATACCAATCCGGAAATCAGGGCAAAGTTTCATGCCTTCCGGGATGTTTATGAGGAGCAGCACGTTGCCTACGGGGGCTATTTGCCCAAGGTTGATGCCTCGGCTAATACAGGGCGCCATTGGCTCCAGTCGCCGAGTGGTGGCGACAAGCACTACTGGGGCAAGGGTGTACGGCTTGAGCTTACCCAGATGTTGTTTGATGGTTTCAATACTCGAAGCCAGGTGTGCCGTCTGAAATATTCGGGGCAGGCACGTTATTTTGAGTTTATGGAGAGCATGGAAAGTGTTGGTCTTGAGAGTTTCCGCGCTTATGTTGATGTCTTGCGCTACCGTGAAATGCTCAATCTTTCCAAGAGAAATTATGAGTATCACCAGGAAATTTTCGACTTGATCACCAGCCGAGTCAGTGCTGGTGTTGCCGCCGGGGTGGATATTGATCAAATCAAGGCCCGTCTTGCGCTGGCGAAGTCGAACTACCTTACCGAATTGAGCAATCAGCATGATGTCAGTGCCCGTTACCAGCGCTACATCGGAGAGTTGCCAGAACCAAACCTGGCCCCTGTGATTTTGCCCGACAAGAGAATACCGGCGACGGCAGTCGAAGCTATAAAGGACGGTTATCAGAATAATTACGGATTTCTTGCAACACTTTCTGATATCCGTGCGGCGAAATATGCGGTGGATGTGCAGAAAGCGAAATTCTCTCCACGCCTCGATTTCAAGGTGCGTCATGACTGGTCGTGGAATCTTGATGGTATTGATGGGAGGCGGGACGAAAGTGTGGCAGAGCTTGCCTTGACCTACAATATTATCAATGGAGGTTCTGATCATGCGGCAGTGCATCAGTATCGCGAAAAGATGTATCGGGCGGTTGACTTGAGGGACAAGTCGGCCATTGAGTTGCGCCAGACCATAGCGATAGCCCACAATGAAAAACTGTTGATAGCCGAGCAGTTGAAGTATTTTGATAGCCACTACAAGAGTATGGAGAGGGTACGGGAGGCATATCATCAGCAGTTCACCATCGGAAAACGGACGTTGCTTGATTTGCTCGACACTGAAAATGAATATTATCAGGCACGTCGTGCTTTTTATAACGGTTTTTTTGACCTTACGATAGCAAAAGCGAGGACGTTGGCTGCCATGGGCAGACTGCTGACTACGATGGGTGTGGTTCGCGGAGAGATGCCGAGTTTAAGAGACATCAATATTCCAATGCCGAGGGCAACGGAAAAGGATTTGCCGCCAATTGAAGAACCTGATCGTGAAACGTTTATTTTTCAGATGTGATCAAGTTGTATTCTCTAACAGGTAACAGGTGGGAAGTGATGTTTTTTTGTAATTCCTCTGAGTCTTCTGTGTTATGTCTGTTGCGGTGAATGTCGGGAAGAGGGAGTTGCAGGGTGATGAGCTTTTTTCGCTGCTGTCGGGCCATAATTTGTGGCCGCAGGTGATGGAGGCTATGGTTGTTGACAGGGTTTTGCGTGCGCTTACGTGCAGTACGGGAGCAATTGAAGACTATTTCGCCTCTGAACTGGCTCGGGATTCTGCTTTTTTGGAGAAAAAGAGGGCTCAGTTGTTGCTTGAAGGGGTCAAGGAGGGGGACGCTGATTTTTATATCAGTCGTCCCTTTCGGCTTCAGCTTTTTAAGGAGCAGCGCTTTGCACCTCTTGTAGGGAGTGCTTTTTTGAAAATGAAGGCGGGGCTTGACAGTGTCCTTTTTTCTATGCTGCGCAACCGCGATCACGAGCTGACGAGGGAACTTTTTTTTCGTCTTGAATCGGGGGAGGAGAGTTTTGACTCTCTTGCGGCGCGTTATGCCGAAGGGAAGGAGGCCGAGAGTGGCGGTCGCCTTGGCCCGATGGAGATGAAGCAATTACATCCGCTCCTTGCAAGTCTCTTGTCGACGGCTCAACCGGGCGTGGTCAATCCACCGGTGGTTATTGACGGGTTTGGAGTCATTACCTTGCTGCATGAGAAAAGGGGGGCCCGGCTTGATGATGCCATGACAGCCTATCTCGTTGATCAACTCTTTCGTGAATGGGTGAAAGGGGAGGTGCTCGCATTTTTTTACTGAATCACAGGGTTTGCTTTTTGCCTGTCAAAATGGGTGGGGTGATTTTTTTTATAAGGGAATTGATAAATGTTGAATATCGACGCTGAGAGTCGTGCGGCTCTTTGCAACATTATTGAGGGTATCCCCCTCTTTTCTGCTCTAACGAAGGATAGAGTTGGAGTATTGGCTGATCTCTGCTCTGCAGGAGTCTATACCATAGGGAAGCCGATTATCAGCAAGGGGATGCTGCCGGAGTCGCTTTATCTGATCAGTTCGGGACGGGTGCGATCGCTTTTTCAGGAGAGCAGCAATGGGGCGGTGCAGACATTGAGGCTTCTTGGACCAGGTGAGCTCTTTGGCTGGGTAAGTCTGATGCGCCGTCAGCCAACGGAGATTGTTACTGCCTCTGAAGAGACGACCTGCCTCCAGATTCCTCTTGCATCGCTGAGCAGGCTGATCAATGAGTTTCCCTTTCTCTATGACTTGCTGCGGGCGCAAAGTGACCCTTCGGAAATTTGTGCTATTCTGGAGCATCTCTACAGCCATGATCCGCTAAAGAGGGCTCGTCTGGTCGATTCTGGTTTTTCGGGCCTCAAGGAGCTTTCCCTCCATCTCTATCAGTCCGCAGTGGTTGTTGATACCGGTTTCAGCCGGGTGATTCCCCAAAGTGTGCGTCAATGGTTTGTCAGTCGGAGTGATGACGCAGCATACCCGCCAGGCAGCGAGTACCGCCCCTCCTCCTCTGAAATTTCAGAGGGTCACTCACTGCGTCTTGTGGGGCTCGATCTTTCGTGCATTAAAAGTGAACCCTCGTTCAGGCCGGAGGAGAGTAAGGCTGAGCCTCTTTCGGGGGGTGAGCCTCTGGCGATCAGGGGTGCGGTGGAGAGTGTGCCGGGTGGGTCGGAGAGGATGCTGGATCGGGAGGAGTTCAGTTATCATACAGAAGAGGAGGATGAGAGTGAGAACTCGAGGGAGTTTCCGTTTTTCAGGGGGCGGGGAGCTGTTGAGGAGACGGCCGCCTGTTTTCTTATGTTTGGCAAGGCGATGCATGTGCCGGTCAAAAAAGATCTGATCCAGAGTATCATAGGGAACCAGTATGCCCGGAACGGGCAAATTTCGCTGCAGGATTGTGGAGGTGTAGGGGTGGTTCTCGGCTTGAAGGCGCAGGTGGTGAGTTTCGGGTTTGAGGCACTTCCCCGGCTGAAACTCCCTGCTCTTATTGGCTGGAACAAGAGTTTTGCCGTGCTCTACAAGGTCTCCTCAAAGAGTGTTACTCTGGCCGTACCCTCTTCATCCGGTGCAAAGGTTTTAGAGCTGAAAGAGTTTCAGGAGATATGGGATCACCCAGGAGAGGCTCTCGTGCTTGATGTGAGGGAGGATACTCCTGAAAGCAAATTTGGCTTTGACTGGTTTGCGCCCTCCATCAAAAAGTATCGCAATGTGCTTGGCGAGGTGATGATTGCCTCCTTTTTTACGCAGATCATGACCTTGGTCAATCCTCTCCTCTTCATGATCATTATCGACCAGGTCATTGTCAAGAACAGTTATTCGACGCTCCATGTGCTTGGCACCTTCATGCTTGCCATTGCCGTGCTCCAGGCAGTGCTGAACAGTTTGAGGACCTATCTTTTTGTTGATACCACCAATCGCATAGATGTTGCGCTCGGGGCGGAGGTGATTGATCATCTCTTGCGTTTGCCGTTGCGTTTTTTTGAAAAAAGGCCGGTGGGTGAGCTGAGTTCACGCATCGGGGAGCTTGAGCGGATTCGCCAGTTTTTAACAGGTACCGCTCTTGGTGTTGTGCTTGACGCCGTTTTTTCATTTGTCTATGTTGTTGTCCTCTTTGCTTTCAGTTGGAAGCTTGCCCTGATGACTCTTTCGGTGGTTCCTCTCATTGGTCTCATAACGTTTCTGTTGTCACCGGTGATAAGAAAGCAGTTGCGCGAAAAGGCGGTGCGCCACAGTATCACGAATGCCTATCTCATTGAGGTGCTTTCGGGCATTCAGACGGTCAAGTCACAGAATATCGAGTTGCGGGCTCGCTGGAACTGGCAGGAAAAGTATGCCGCTTATGTGAAGGAGGGGTTCAAGCCGGTGATTTCCGGTACCATTGCCAATTCAGCCAACTCTTTTCTCAGCCAGGCTTCAGGGCTTATTGTGATTTGGGCTGGCGCGGCTCTTGTGTTGAATAATGAGTTGACGTTGGGGCAGCTTATTGCATTTCGTATTATTGCCGGTTATATCGTAAGTCCTGTGATGCGCCTTGCCCAGCTCTGGCAGGAGTTTCAGGAGACCGGTATGTCGCTTGAACGGTTGGCCGATATTGTCGATACTCCGCAGGAGGGTGGCAAGGAGCAGTTGTCGCAGATTCCTCTTCCTCTCATCAAGGGGGAAGTTTTTTGTGAAAACATCTCATTCCGCTTCAGGGAAAACACTCCCATGGTGCTGAAAAATGTGACAGTGACCATACATGCAGGCTCCTTTGTGGGGATTGTGGGAGAGAGTGGATCGGGCAAGAGTACCTTTGCCAAACTTATTCAGAGGCTCTACGTGCTTGAAGAGGGGCGCATTTTTATTGATCATTATGACATTGGCAAGGTTGAGCTTAATTCGCTCAGAAGCCAGATCGGTATTGTCCCCCAGGATCCCATGCTCTTTAACGTTTCGGTCAAGGAGAATATTGCTCTTACCAATCCTGATGCCACAGATGCCGAAACTATTCGTGCGGCTAAAATTGCCGAAGCTCATGACTTTATTATGGCCTTGCCGACGGGGTACAACACGCCGGTTGGCGAAAAGGGGTCGTCACTTTCGGGTGGGCAGCGGCAGCGAATTGCCATTGCACGCACCATTCTTCAGAATCCAGGTCTTATTATTCTTGATGAAGCGACAAGTGCTCTTGATTCGGATACGGAGAGCCGACTCACGGCAAATATGATGACGGCATTCAAAGGCAAGACCGTCCTGTTTATTACGCACAGGCTTAATTCGGTAAAAGGGGCATCCATGATTCTCTGTTTCCATGATGGGTGCATTGATGAGGCTGGTACCCACGAAGATCTTATGGCAAGAAAGGGGCGTTATTATTCGCTCTTTCAGAAGCAATCTTATTCAATTCCTGTCATGGAGGAAAATCGCGGATGAAAAATCCCTTTGCTGATGAGCTGATCGGTCAGGGAGAGGTCTTCAGCCAGTCTCTCTTTGTGCCGAGGGCAATCCTCTGGACTCTTGTGCTCGCTTTTTTCGGCTTTATTGTCTGGTCATCAATTGCTGAAATAGATGTCACGATTCCTGCTGCAGGAAAGCTTGAACCAACCGGTGAAGTCAAGAAGGTACAGGCGGCCATTGAGGGCGAAGTGAGTGCATTGCGTGTTGATGACGGGCAGCGGGTCAAAAAGGGGGAGGTGCTCCTTGAACTTGTTCCTGTGTTGTCGGTTGGTGAGGAGTCGAAGCTCAAGTCGCTGCAGATTAATCTGGATAATGCCCGCCAGCAATATGCGACTGAGTCGGTGCTGCTCGAAAAGCTCCGTTCTCTGCTCAGAACCGCCGCCGTATCACAATTTGAGGTGGAACAGAAAAAACTTGATGTGCTGAAACTTCAGGCTCAGATTGCCGACCTCTCTGAGCAGATCAGCAAGCAGCGCTATATGACTGGTCAGGCAACAGGGTATGAATCAATAACTGCGCCGGTTACTGGCACCGTATTTGACCTTCAGGTAAAAAAGGGGGCGATTGTCAGCTCTGGCCAGGTAATTTTAAAGGTTGTTCCTGATGACAACCTGACAGCCAAGGCCTTTATTTCAAACCAGGATATCGGGTTTGTTGTAGAGAAATTG
>CAIXCO010000115.1 GCA_903917955.1 uncultured Chlorobiaceae bacterium
GGAGATGGCGGGAGTCGAAAATAGCTTAATCATCTGAAGGCCTCCCCCGCTCCGTGCCACGAACAAGACCTCAATACTCCTGCCCTGCATCCAGAACTTTTATTCCCCGCTTGAGTGAAAACTCTCAAACAATGTTCACGAGATTGTTAACATGAAAAAAAATTGAAAACCCCAGAAAACCCCGTCAGAAGAAATCGAACTGGCTGAAAAAAGAAAGAAAGACTATCTCAGGAGGAAACAAAATGGATGACTTACAACGCGCTATTGCAAAACGGAAAAGCCTTGACCCGGAATTTGCTAAAACCTTTGATAACGAATACGAAGAGTTCAAGATCGGAGTGCTGTTGAAAGAAGCGAGAAAAAACGCAGGGCTTACACAGGAAGCCCTGGCCGAGAAGCTGAATAGGAAAAAATCGGCAATCTCAAGAATTGAAAACCATTCAGAAGATATCAGGCTTTCCACGCTGCATCACTATGCCGAAGCACTGGGCAAAAAAATTCAAGTCTCTATTCTGTAGTAAGAAAGCCGCCAAAAGAGGTAAACGGAAAAAAAGATGCGTATATTTTAACGATTTTCTGCCAGATCCAAAATAGCGCAAACCATTTTGACCGTTATGGTGCATAAGAAAGCAGCCTCCCGCTTTAAAGCCACAAAAAAACAGTACCTTGATGCTCTCGGAAACAACTTCGAAAAAGTCTTCACAGGCTTATTTATTACTGTTATAAGCGAAACGATCAAGACTCTCCATACAAAACCAAAGCCGGGACGCTGAATGATGAACAAAAAACAGCTCACCGAACGCGACATCTGCACCAAATACATCACCCCTGCGCTTGAACGGTCTGGATGGGATATTGTGACCCAGGTTCGCGAAGAGTTTCCAACAAAATCGCCACTGACGGCATCATCGAGCGCGAACTCTCTCTGGATGAATTCCCCTCTGCCGAGTCACTCTGGGAAAGCTGGTCTCTGCATCGGGGCATAACCGGAAAGCAAGAGAGCTTGATTACCCAGGACTACTACAGCGACGGGAGCAACAAAAGCCCTCGTTACTATCAGTTTCTGGCCATTAACAAAACCATTGAGGCCATTGCTCAGGGCCAGAAGCGCATTTTGCTGGTCATGGCTACCGGAACCGGCAAAACCTTGACGGCCTTTCAGATCATCTGGCGTCTCTGGAAGTCGAAGGCAAAAAAGCGAATCCTCTTTCTTGCCGACCGCAACATTCTGGTTGACCAGACCATCACCAACGACTTCAAGCCCTTTGGCCCGGCCATGACCAAGATCAAAAAGCGGCAGGTCAACAAGTCGTTTGAGATCTACCTCTCACTCTATCAGGCCGTCACCGGTACCGAAGAGGAGCAGAACATCTACCGGCAGTTCACCCCTGATTTTTTTGATCTGATTGTCGTCGATGAGTGCCACCGGGGCAGCGCCGCAGAGGACTCAGCCTGGCGGCAGATTCTTGAATACTTCTCCTCGGCCACACAGCTCGGCATGACGGCGACGCCCAGGGAGAGCAAAGAGATTTCAAACAGCGACTACTTCGGCAAACCGATCTACACCTACTCCCTCCGAAAAGGTATTGAAGATGGATTTCTGGCCCCGTACAAGGTGGTTCGTATTGATATTGACAAGGATATGCAGGGCTGGCGGCCTGACAAAGGGATGGTGGACAAGCTTGGCAATGCAATAGAAGACCGCATCTACAACCAGAAGGATTTTGACAAGAGCATGATTCTGGAGCAGCGCACCCTCCTTGTTGCAAAAAAGATCAGCGACTTTCTCCGCCAGACCAACCGCTTCGATAAAACCATCGTCTTCTGCGAAAACATCGATCATGCCGAGCGAATGCGGCAGGCACTGGTCAACGAAAACAGCGATCTGGTTGCCCAGAATTCCCGCTATGTTGTCCGCATTACCGGCGACAGCGAAGAGGGCAAGGCAGAACTCGATAACTTCATTTTTCCTGAATCCCGCTATCCGGTCATTGCCACAACCTCCAAATTGATGTCGACCGGTATTGATGCCCAGACCTGCAAGCTCATCGTACTCGATCAGATCATTTTGTCGATGACGGAGTTCAAGCAGAGAATCGGGCGCGGCACCCGAATCAACGAAGAGTACGACAAATACTATTTCACCATCATGGACTTCAAAAAAGCCACCGAGCTTTTTGCCGATCCGGATTTTGATGGCGATCCCGTACAGATCTACTCTCCGCAGCATCCTGACGACTCACCGGTTCCGCCGGACACTGCGGAAAATGAACAATCCGAAAAAGAGTTGCTCTATCCGGAGAGTGATGATAAAGGTCGTGACTGGCAGCATGTTGCCGATAACGATGAGAATGACGGCCCGCGAATCCGCCGCTATGTGGTCGATAATGTTGCCGTGAAGGTTATTGCCGAACGGGTACAGTATTTCGATGCCGATGGCAAATTGATTACCCAGTCGCTCCGGGAGTACACCCGAAAAGCACTGTCGAAGGAGTTTGCTTCACTTGAAGAGTTTCTCACTCGATGGAACAGCGCCGAGAAGAAACAGGTGATTCTTGAAGAGCTGGCCCGCGAAGGAGTCTTTTTTGATGCACTCTCCGAAGAGATCAGCCGTGACCTCGACCCTTTTGATCTCATCTGTCATATCGCCTGGGACAAGCCGCCCCTGACCCGCAGGGAGAGGGCGGAGCAGGTTAAAAAGCGCAACTACTTTACCCGCTACGGCCAGCAGGCACGGCGGGTGCTCGAAGCACTTCTCGACAAATATGCCGACGAAGGCATTGTGCAGATTGAAGCTCCGCAGATACTCTTTATTGCTCCATTTACCTTTTTCGGCACACCTGTCGAGATCATTCGTATTTTCAATGGCTTTGAGAGCTATCAGCAAGCCGTGCACGAACTCGAACAAGCGCTCTACAGCGCATAACAAAGAACTACCATGCCGATCGGAACACTGATCAAAACCATACAAGACATCATGCGCAAGGATGTCGGCGTTGATGGCGATGCCCAGCGCATCAGCCAAATCGTCTGGCTCCTCTTTCTGAAAATATTCAACGATCGTGAGGAAGAGTGGCAGCTTACCACTCCAAAGTATAAAACCCCGCTTGAGAGCCGGTTTCGCTGGCAGAACTGGGCAAAAGATCCCGAAGGCATAACCGGAGAAGAGCTGATCGACTTTGTCAACATCGACCTCTTTCCCTCACTCAAAAGGCTCGCCTACGTTGCCGGGGTCTCACCACACGGCAGGGTAATTGGCTCGGTCTTTGAGGATGCCTACAACTACATGAAGTCCGGCACCCTGCTCCGGCAGGTAATCAACACCATCGAAGAGGAGGTCGATTTTAACTCTTCGAGTGATCGCCACCTCTTCAACGACATCTACGAAAAAATTCTTGCTGACTTGCAATCTGCCGGAAACGCTGGCGAATACTACACTCCTCGTGCGGTGACACAGTTTATGGTCGAAACGCTCGACCCGCAACTCGGCGAAAGCGTGCTCGATCCCGCCAACGGCACCGGAGGTTTTCTCACCAACACTATCGAACACCTCAAAGAGCAGGTAAAGAACGCCGATGACCTGAAAATTTTGCAGGAGAGCATTCACGGAGTGGAAAAGAAGCCGCTGCCGCACATGCTCGCCTTGACCAACATGATGCTGCATGGTATTGATGTGCCTACCAACATCCTGCACGGCAACACCCTCAGCCGCCCGCTCAAAGAGTACGGCCCGAAAGAGCGTGTCGATATTATTGTCACCAATCCGCCTTTCGGGGGTATGGAAGAGGACGGTATTGAAAACAACTTTCCCAAAAAGTACCAGACCCGCGAAACCGCCGATCTTTTCATGGCGATGATCATGCACCGGCTCAAGCACAACACAGGCCGAGCTGCTGTGGTGCTGCCTGATGGCTTTCTCTTTGGCGAAGGCGTCAAAACCACCTTGAAGCGCGAACTGCTCGAAGAGTTCAGCCTGCACACCATTGTCCGTCTGCCGAAAGGTGTTTTCAGCCCCTATACCAGTATTTCAACCAACATCCTCTTTTTCGAAAAGGGCGGCCCGACAAAGGAGGTCTGGTTCTTCCTGAGTTCACACATGGCTTAGCCAAAAATGCCTGAAAAGTCAATAAAATCAAGGGGGTGTTTTCGTTTTCGGCTTTGTAGTGCCTAATGAATTATTTTATTTGTTTTTTCTTTTTTGTTTTGTATTTTTCTGTCAAAGTCTTTTTCACTTTCTCTATGACTGTCCATGTTTGTTCGAGTCAAATCCACACCGAATTCAC